>JARFPR010000012.1 GCA_029288195.1 Gammaproteobacteria bacterium
CACCCAGGCGGCAATGATGGTCAAGCTGGGGTTGGCCGATACCATGATCACCGGCACCATCGGCAGGTTTCATCGCCACCTTGGCCGCCTGCTGAGCGTTTCTCAACAGGATAACGGTTTCGAAGAGGTTTCGGCGCTAAGTGCCATCATTACGTCCAAGTTCACCTTATTCATTTGCGATACCCACGTAACAGCAGATCCAACGGCACAGGCGATAGCCGATATGACCGTGCTGGCAGCCAGGGAGGTCGCGCGTTTCGGACTGAAGCCCCGGGCGGCGTTGTTATCTCATTCAAACTTCGGTACCCGTGAAACCCAAACCTCGTGCAAAATGCGTGAGGCATTGTCCCTGATAAACAAGCTCGACCCTGAGCTGATGGTCGAGGGTGAGATGCAGGCCAACCTGGCGCTGTCTCCTAAGGCGATGGCAAAAGCGTTTCCCAATTCTAATCTCGACGGCGTCGCCAATTTGCTGATTATGCCGAATCTTGACGCTGCACATATTGCGATGAACCTGGTCAAGATGGGCGCCGATGGAGTCGCGATAGGCCCGATTTTGCTGGGCTGCGATATTGCGGCGCATATTGTAACGCCTGGTGCTACGGTGCGGGGCCTGGTTAATATGACTGCAATTGCGGCGGCCCGTATCGGGGCCGAGGAAGAGTCGTAACATGCACCTGGTTATTGTTCTGCTGGCCGCTTTGGCGTTTTTTATATACCTGACGCTCGGGGTTCGTGGCGATCCCGAACGACGCAAGTTGTTCTTTCTTTACCTCGTCATCGACCTGTGGCTTGGCGGGGTATTTTTATATCTCCTGGTCACCGCGTTACTCCACTGAGGCCGGATTCCCTGTTTAGACGATCGAGTCGTCGTTCTTGAAATCCAGCATGTCGGCTTAACGATAGCCGTGAACTCCGATACAGATTTACACTGCCCCGATAGATTATAAATTGCTGGGCTTTGATCGTTGTTTCGACGACGGTTGTTTAATTAGATGGGGTATCTGTAATGAGTCATACGCAGTATGCAACGGCAAGACCGCGCTTGCAGCGCAGTGAACTGGCCGTGCCGGGATCCAACCCGGGGATGTTCGAAAAGGCGGCCGACAGTGGTGCGGACTATGTATTTCTGGATCTCGAGGATGCGGTATCTCCGGGCGATAAGGTACAGGCTCGTAAAAATATAATCGAGGCGCTCAACGATATCGACTGGCGCGGCAAGGGCAAAACAGTTTCGGTCCGCATCAACAGTCTCGATACGCATTACATGTATCGCGATGTTGTCGACGTCGTCGAACAGGCCGGCGATCGGCTGGATACCATCCTGATCCCAAAGGTCGGTGTTGCCGCCGACGTTTACATGGTCGATGCGATGTTGACCCAGATTGAAACCGCGCAGGGTTTTGATAACCGTATCGGGCTCGAAGCGTTGATCGAAATCACCCTCGGTATGGCCAATGTGGACTCGATCGCCACCTCCAGTCCCCGCATGGAGGCGATGCATTTCGGGGTTGCCGACTATGCCGCGAGTTGCCGCGCGCGCACTACCAATATCGGCGGCCTGAACCCGGATTACCCGGGCGATCAATGGCACCATGGCCTGTCGCGCATGCTGGTCGCCTGCCGCGCTTATGGATTGCGGGCAATCGATGGACCTTTCGGGGACTTTAACGACCCTGACGGCTATCTCGACGCTGCGCGTCGTGCGGCGGCGATGGGTTATGAAGGCAAGTGGGCGATCCATCCTTCCCAGATCGATCTTGCCAATGAAATTTACTCACCACCCGAGGCCGAGGTTGATCGCGCTCGACGCATTCTGGCGGCACTCGAAGAAGCGGCGGCAGCAGGCAAGGGTGCGGCACAACTCGATGGTCGCATGATCGACGCAGCATCGGCGCGCATGGCTGAAAACGTCGTTAATACCGATGCAGCCATTCAGGCTAAACAGTAACGGTTTCGAAGCGGGAGAGGATCGATGGATATTCATGAATACCAGGCGAAGCAGCTACTGGCCGATTTTGGTATGCCCATCGCCCGGGGTGGTATCGCTTACAGCCCCGAGCAGGCCGCGTATCGAGCCATGGAGCTCGGTGGTGAGAAGTGGGTGGTCAAGGCGCAGATTCATTCCGGGGCGCGGGGCAAGGCGGGCGGCATCAAGGTTTGCGCCACTGAAAACGAAGTCATGGATGCGGCCAATGAATTGCTGGGCCGACGCCTGGTAACCAATCAAACCGGCCCCCAGGGAAAATTGGTAGGGCGCCTGTATATCGAAGAGGCGACCGATATCGATCGCGAGATATACCTGGCCTTCGTACTCGACCGCAGTTCGGAGCGGATAATGTGTGTTGCATCATCAGCGGGTGGCATGGACATTGAAGAGATTGTCGAAACCGATCCCGACGCGATCGTGCGCGTACCGATAGAGCCGGCAGTGGGGATGCAGGATTTTCAAGCCCGCGAAATTGCGTTTGCACTGGGTATGGATTCCGCGCAAATCGCCGAAGCGGTGAAGGCGCTGAAAGCCTGTTATCGTGCGTTTCGTGACCTGGACGCGACCATGGTCGAAGTCAATCCCCTGGTGGTTACCACCGACGGCCGCATCATCGCGCTCGACGCGAAGATGGGCTTCGATGACAACGCGCTGTTCCGCCGACCGCAGATATCCGAGTTACGTGACAAGTCGCAGGAAGATGCGCGCGAAATGAACGCCGCAGATCGGGGCCTGAGCTATGTCGGACTGGACGGCAATATTGGTTGCATCATCAACGGGGCAGGGCTGGCGATGGCGACCATGGACATGATCAAGCATGTCGGTGGCGAACCCGCCAACTTCCTCGACATTGGCGGTGGTGCCTCGCCCGAGCGCGTTGCCAAGGCATTTAACCTGGTATTGTCGGATGAGGGTGTCGACGCAATCCTGGTAAATATTTTCGCCGGAATCAACCGCTGTGACTGGGTTGCCGAGGGTGTGATCCAGGCTATGCAGAAACTCGATGTGCCGGTACCGGTGGTGGTGCGGCTTTCGGGTACCAATGTAGAACTCGGTCAACAAATCCTTGCCGCTAGCGATATCGACCTGATCACCGCAGATACCCTCGCTGAGGCAGCCGAAAAGGCCGTGGCTGCTGCAAAATTCCATCAAACGGCCAGTGCCGATGCTAAGGAGGACCGGGAATGAGCATTTTCCTCGACCAGGCTACAGCCGTTATCGTGCAGGGATTTACCGGTCGTATCGGTACTTTCCATGCCCAGGAAATGATCGATTATGGCACCAACCTCGTGGGTGGCGTAACGCCAGGCAAAGGAGGTGAAAGACATCTCGAGCGCCCGGTTTTTAATACGGTCAAGGATGCCGTACGAGATACCGGTGCCAGCGCAAGCGTGGTCTTCGTGCCACCCCCATTTGCCGCCGATGCGATCATGGAAGCGGCGGATGCGGGCATACGCTTTTGCGTCTGTGTCACCGACGGCATACCGGCGCAGGACATGATGCGCGTCAAACGTTACATGAGACGTTATAAGAAAGAAGATCGTATGACCCTGACCGGCCCGAATTGTGCCGGTACGATCAGCCCCGGCAAGGCTATGATGGGAATCATGCCGGGCCATATTTACATGCAAGGTAACGTCGGGCTCATCGGCCGCTCCGGAACCCTGGGTTATGAAGCGGCGTCGCAGATGAAGGCGATGGGAATCGGCATATCGACCAGTGTCGGTATCGGCGGTGATCCCATCAACGGCAGCGCGTTTCGCGATCATCTCGAGCGTTTCGAACAGGATCCGGAGACGGATCTCGTGGTCATGATCGGTGAAATCGGTGGACCCCAGGAAGCCGAGGCCGCGGCATACGCCCGGGATCATATGCAAAAACCGGTACTCGCCTATATTGCCGGTCTTACCGCACCGCGGGGGCGAACCATGGGGCACGCGGGGGCGATTGTCACCAGTGCCGGTGA
>JARFPR010000001.1 GCA_029288195.1 Gammaproteobacteria bacterium
CGCCTCTGGGACAGTATCATGGCGATCGGGGAAATCGGCCCGGGTGAACAGGGAGGGTCATGTCGCCTGGCGTTGACTGATGCAGACCGCGAAGGTCGGGATTTATTTATCCGCTGGTGCGAAGCGATAGGTTGCAGTATCAGGATTGATGATATGGGCAATATCTTTGCACGACGCGCCGGGCACAGTAATGACTTGGCCCCGGTGGTTGCCGGCAGTCATCTCGATACCCAGCCGCACGGCGGTAAGTTCGACGGCATCTACGGTGTGCTGGCGGCACTCGAAGCCCTGCGCACGCTGCACGACAACAATGTCACGACCGAGGCACCGGTCGAAGCCGTGGTCTGGACCAATGAGGAAGGTTCGCGTTTTGCGCCCGCAATGATTGCCTCCGGCGTATACGCCGGACTGTTTGAAAAAGACTACGCCTGGGCGATTACCGACAGCGATGGGAAAAGTCTCGGCGACGAATTGAAGCGCATTGGCTATATGGGCGATATGACCTGTGGCAGTAATCCCATTGGCGCGTTAGTCGAAGCGCATATCGAGCAGGGGCCCATTCTCGAGGCCGAGAACCGGCAAATAGGAGTGGTGATCGGCGGGCAGGGACAGCGTTGGTTTGACCTTACGCTAAAGGGCCAGGATTCACATGCCGGGTCGACACCGATGCCGGGACGACGCGATGCGCTGGTTGCGGCGGCCGAGATTATCTCGATGGTGAAACTGTTGGCGCTCGAATATGCGCCCTATGGCGTCGGCACCGTAGGTCAAATGTCGGTTATGCCGAATTCACGCAACACCATTCCGGGTGAAGTCTTTATGACCGTCGATATCCGCAATCCGGACGATGCCGTTCTTGCTGAAATGACGCAAAAATTTAAGGTTTGCGTGACCGATTGCGTCGATGAACTCGGAGTGGAATGCGATATTGAGGAAATATGGCATTGCCCGCCGGTTAAATTTGATACCACCTGTATCGCCGCGGTTGAGCACGCGGCGCAGACGCTGGGTTATAGTAATCAACGAATTGTTTCCGGAGCCGGGCACGATGCCTGCCAGGTGTGCCAGGTCGCGCCAACCTCGATGATCTTCGTCCCCTGCGCGGGTGGGCTCAGCCATAACGAACAGGAAAGCGCCGAACCCGAGGATCTCGAGGCAGGCTGCAACGTACTACTGCATGCCATGTTGGCGCTCGCCAACCGTTAGCGTTGGCTCGAATGCTCGGCCAGCAGGCAGAGGATTTCGAACATTATCGTTACCGCGACCAGGGCGGTGTTGCCTGACATATCAAAGGGTGGGGAAACCTCGACCACGTCGCCACCGACGAGATTGAGTCCACGCAGGCCGCGAATCATCTGCAGGGCGTCATAGGTCGTGATGCCGCCAATCTCGGGGGTGCCAGTGCCCGGCGCATATACCGGATCCAGCGCATCGACGTCGAAACTGATATAAGTCTTGCCGTCACCGACCACTCGCCGTGCTTCCGCGATAACCGCTTCGATCCCCATCTCGGTGTACTCCTCGATTTCGATGACGCGAATGCCCTGGTCCAGTCCCCATTGCTTGTCCTTATCGCTGTAAAGCGCGCCACGAATGCCGATTTGCACGGTGCGCTTCGGATCCAGCAGGCCTTCTTCGATCGCGCGCCGAAACGGAGTGCCGTGGGTATACTTCGATTCACCGAAGTATCGGTCCCAGGTATCGGTATGGGCATCGAAATGCACCATGCCGACAGGCTCATCACGGCATAGCGCGCGCATCACCGGCAGCGTAATCAAATGATCACCGCCGGCGCTTAGCGGTATGATCCCCCGGTCGACAACCGTGGTATAAAACTTTTCGACGCGTGCCAGGGTGTCGTCGATATCGACCGGGTTGACCGGCGAATCGCCGAGATCGGCACAGTTGCACAGATGGAAAGGCTTGATGCCAGTGGCGTGGTGAACGTTGCGCGCCATCGTCGACAGGTCGCGAATCTGGCGTGGCCCGTGACGAGCACCGGCGCGATTGGTGGTGCCGCCATCCCAGGGGACACCGATCAGGCCGATATCAACCTCGTCGGCATCGCGTGGGTCAACATAGGGCAGGCGCATGAAAGTTGCGATACCCGCGAAGCGCGGCAGGTCATTGCCGGAAATCGGTTTGTATGATTCGGGTTTACTAGTCATTGATTCAGGTCAGAATGCTGTTTGCCAGGCGCCAGTATAAATTCAAAGTTGCCGAAGCAAAGCGTTTTTGTCTTAATCTCGATCTGAAGCACCTGGTATATGTAACTCAACAGGAAAAGCGGAATTCAAGTGGAAGAGCAGATCGTATATAAACCCCCGCGCCATCTGCGCAATGCGCATGTGCAGACGGTGCTCAACAGCCAGGGACCACGCAAGCTGCGTGCACGTAAAATCCTGAAGCATCTGGACTCGGATAATTTGATTCTGCAGTCAGAGGACGGCACGCGCCTGCTGGCCGAACTCGACCATGCTGTTAACGGTCGCTCGGCCCTGGTGATTCTCCTGCACGGCTGGGAAGGTTCGAGCCGTTCATCCTACATACTTACCACGGCCGCGAGCCTTCTGGCGCAGGGATTTGACGTGTTGCGCGTTAATCTGCGCGACCACGGGGACTCGCATCATCTAAACCGGGAATTGTTCAACTCGACACGCTCACCCGAAGTGGCCAGCGCGTTGCAGGAATTTAAAGCTGCCCAGTCTTACCAACATGTTTTCCTGGCCGGGTTTTCCCTGGGCGGGAGTTTTGCATTGCGAATTGCCGCCGATGCGGGGACTGAGATTGGTCTCGATGCGAGCATCGCTGTTTGTCCGCCGACTGATCCGGCACGCGCCATGGATGCCCTCAATAACGGCTTTTTCGCCTACGAGCGTTATTTCTTCAAACGCTGGCATGGTTCGCTGCAGAGAAAGCTGCATTGCTTTCCCGAGTTTGACTACGCCGGGGAACTTGCAAGTGCAAGATCCCTCGATGACCTGAACCGAATTTTTATTCCCGCGCATACTATCTACAGTGATGTCGGTGACTATTTTGCGGCCTATGCCCTGGTTGGTGATCGCCTGGCTTCAATGGCTAAGCCGGCCTACCTGATCGCTGCCGAAGACGATCCGATCATTCCAGTCGATGATCTGAAACGAATTGATCCGGTTGAGAATTTGCAGATCGAAACCCACCGTTACGGTGGTCACTGCGGATTTATCGAAAATCTGGCGGGGCGCAGCTGGATTGAAGGCCGCATCCTTCGAATCTTGCAGGGGCATATGAAAAGCTATAAATAACCGTGTTCAACCAACCTATTTCCCTGGAAATAGGTATTCTCCGTAGTCTTTTTCAGCTTCGCGGCGAAAACCCGCGTATCAAAATAGAACCAGAATCAAAATACCGAGTAAGAAGAATACGAGTAGACCTTCACCTATGCGCAACTCGAAGTGGCGTTCTGGTAGTGTTGATTTCGACTTGTAAATTTGTTGCATCTGCTTTCCTCCCGGTAAATAACTATAACGTTCAAGCCAGGCGGCCACATCACCCAAATGAGGTAAAGCAAAAAGATCAAGTAAATGGTGTTGTCTGGATTATCCCCGCCTTTTTCGCGAGAGCAGGTAGATGGGGACTGCCAAAATAGTAATGAAAATGGCATAAACAATTATCGGTACCGATATGCCCAATACGGTCATTGGTTGCCAGAACTGGGTCAGTAGCATTGCGGCACAAAACAATGCACCAAGAAACGGCAGGACAGGAAACCAGCCCAGGTTAAGCGCCAGCGCCACCGCAGTATGTCTCATATTTTCTGAACGCCGGTTTTTGTAGCGATATACCAGCAACATTAAATTCACCATGAAAAACACCAGAAAAACCCCCACATTGGTCAGGTTTGCAACTTCCCCGAGCGATCCCCCTAGGGTAAATAAAACACAGAAAATGGTTGCCAGTATCACCGCGCTTATCGGGGTTCTGGTTTTCCGATTTACCCTGGCGAGAAAATCGGGCAGGCAGTTATCCCTGGCGATGCCATATATCATTCGCGACGTCACAATGTGTAATACCAATACCGTGTTGGCAGTAGCACACAGGGCAATGATGGTAAATAAATTCCCACCTATGGGTGATTGCAACGCGGTACTGGCAACCAGTGCCAGGGGCCCTTCGCTTGGATTGTCGAGTTGCGAGGCGGCGTAGAGTAACTCGGCCGGTACCACGCTGACTGCGACTATCGCAACCAGGATATAAATGACTGTGGTAATCAATAGCGACAGTAGCAGTGCAAGCGGCACTGTTGTCTCGGCTGATTTCGTTTCCTCGGCAATATTCGCTATATCCTCGAACCCCTGGTAAGCAAAAAAGATTAGGGCGGCAGCAGCCATCATCGGTTTCCAGCCAGATTCGCCACTCACTGTAGACCCGGCATCGAAAACCAGTAAATCGACATCACCAATGTAGGAGGCTCCGATAAAAATAATAAATATCAGCCCGGCAGCTTCTACAAAAGTCAGCAACGTATTTACCCGGGCGCTTTGCTGGATTCCGCTAAAATTAAGTGTCGCCACTATCAGAATGAGAGAAATCGCAACCAGAACGGGATCGGTGTCGAGGTAAAGTTTGAAATAGGTTGAAAATCCCAGCGCCACCGCTGACACGGCGATGATACCGGTAACCACGGTCACGTATCCGACCACAAACCCTAATAGCGGTGAGCCGGATATTTCCTTGACATAGACGAACTCTGCTGCACTTTTGGGATAAAGCGATGACAGTTCCGCATAGGAGATTGCTGAGCAGGCTGCTATTAAAGCGGCAATGATGAAAGAAACCCAGATGGCGTTGCCCGCGATACCCGCTGCTTCACCAATAAGCGCATAAATCCCGGCGCCGAGAATGATGCCAACGCCATACACGGTGGCCTGGAACAGACTAACGCTGCGTTCCAGCCCGCCTTGATCTTGAGGGGTATTTGATTTTTCCACTGTAATTAGATACGCCTGAAAACTGGCAGCTTATACATTATGACCTCGGCAGGTAAAGGGTGAGCTTTCCTAATGCAAAACAAAGCCTGCTTCTTGTATTTAAAAATTACACATTTAAGATGAAACACATGAATAGTGATGCACTCCGTCCGATTACCTCAGGAGAGATTTCAACCTATCATCATGACGGTGTTGTTCTGCTGCGGGGGTTGTTTGATCAGGAATGGATTGATCTGCTGGACCAGGGCCTGATCGCTAATTGCGATGCTCCCACAGACCGTGCTCGCGTGTGGGATCGGGATGCCGAGGGACGCACCATGTTTTGGGATAGCCAGGCGTGGCAGGGTATCGATGAATACCGGCAGTTTATTTTTAATTCACCCGCCGCCCAGGTTGCCGGCCAGTTGATGAAGTCGACGCACATCAACTTCTACTTCGATGCAGTATTTGTGCGCTCCCCGGGCAGTCAGTTTGCTACGCCCTGGCACCAGGACGAGCCCTATTGGTCTGTGGAAGGGTATGACACATGTACGCTTTGGATGCCGCTGGTTCCGGTCAAACGCGAAAACGCGTTGGCCTACGTGCCTGGCTCTCACCGACTCGACTCCGTGTTTTACCAGTACAACTTCGGTGATC
>JARFPR010000079.1 GCA_029288195.1 Gammaproteobacteria bacterium
AGAATTCGATCCTTGCCGGGTACGGTCAGTACCTTGACGAAGCCATGCGCCTCGCTATCGGCAATGGCACGGTCGAGGTCATCGATTCCGTAGCGGGTTACCTCGTATTCGATGCCCTGCTCCTGCGCGTCGCTTTCATTCAATCCGACCCGCGCAATTTCGGGCTCGGTGAATGTGGCCCACGGGATAACCGAGTAATCCGCCTTGAAACGCTTAACAATACCGAATAGCGAGTTTACCGAGGTATACCAGGCCTGGTGAGCGCCGACATGCGTAAACTGGTAAGGCCCGGTAACATCGCCACAGGCATAAATCGTCGGTATGTTGGTTTGCAGAAACTCGTTTACCTCGATAGTACGATTAGGATTCAGACGCACCCCGATTTCTTCGAGTCCGAAGCCACTCGACCTGGGTGACCGCCCAACCGCGACAATAAGCGCATCAAATTCAATTTCGACTTCGCCATCTTTATGCTCCGCCACCAGGTAATCCTTACCCTCGCGCTTGATAAAACGTTTTGCGGTATGCGCGGTCAGTACCTGCACCCCTTCGTCACTGAACTTCTGCTGCACCATTTCCGAAATCTCCGGATCTTCCCGCAGCAGGATTCGGGGAAGCATTTCAATTTGGGTCACCGCAACACCGAGGCGGGCAAACGCCTGGGTTAACTCCGATCCAATCGGCCCTCCGCCGAGCACCGCCAGTTTGCGTGGCTGGTCACGCATTTCCCAGAGATTATCCGAGGTATAAAAATCAACCTGGTCTATTCCCTCGATAGGTGGCACGAAAGGACTTCCGCCGGTGGCGACGACGATGTTACGGGTGCGGATCGTGTCGCCGTTGACTTCGACGGTCCAGGGCGAGGTAATACGCGCCTCGCCGATCACAACATCTACACCGAGGCCGGTGTAGCGTTCGACCGAGTCATGAGGTTCGATTTTCCTGATAATCTGCTGAATTCGCTCCATAACCTCGGCAAAATCAAACTCGGCATCGGCCTGCTTGATGCCGAATTCCCGGCTACGGGCGATATGCGACATGAATTTCGCTGAACGTATGATCGCTTTCGATGGCACGCAACCATAGTTAAGGCAGTCACCACCCATCTTGTTCTTTTCAATGAGCGTCACTTTGGCCTTCACCGCGGCAGCGATATATGATGTAACCAGACCCGCCGATCCAGCTCCGATGACAACAAGGTTGGTGTCGAAATCATCCGGCTTGTCAAAACCCTCGAGAGCCTTTCGATTGGCGACTAGCGTTACGATTTTCTTACCGACAAATGGCAGTATTGCGAGCAGTAGAAAAGAAAATATGATTCCGCCACTGAAAATTCCGCTAGCCGATTCTATCTGGGCCAACTGGGTCCCGGCATTCACATAAACCAAAGTGCCCGCGAACATGCCCAGTTGACTGACCCAGAAAAACGTCCACAGGCGCAAAGTGGTCAAGCCCATCACCAGGTTAATGACGAAAAACGGGAATGCGGGTACCAGGCGCAGTGCAAACAGGTAAAACGGACCGTCCTTTTCAATGCCATCATTGATTGATTTCAGGGATGAGCCAAAGCGCGACTGAACCGTGTCCCTGAACAGATAGCGTGATACCAGGAAGGCAATCGATGCGCCTATCGTGCTGGCAAAGGAAATCAGAATTAGACCGGTGAACAAACCGAAAATTGCTCCCCCGGCCAGGGTCAACACGGCGGCACCCGGAAGCGAAGCACCGGTTATAACGACATACAGCAGAAAGAATCCAATCAGCGTGAGCGTACGATTATCAGCGTAATACTGGTTGATAACCTGTTGCTGGGACTTGACGTAATCAAGCGTCAGGTATTGCCCCAGGTCAAACTGGAAAAAAATCACCACGATTAGTGCCAGCAGGCCCAGCAAAACGATTTTTTTCATAGCGGAGATTCCAGGCTCTTATTTTTGCATAGGAAGCTGTTATTGGTTATTAACCAGTTCGCGCTGTGCAGTATTCTTCAGCCCATTGCAAGTACTCTGCTTCGGGGCCCTCAAAGATTATTTCAGGTTTTTTGTCCTTTATCTGGTAACGGTACATTGGATCGTAATATTGTTCGAGTAAAATTTTAATTCCGTGGTCAAATTCTGCCACGCTGCCATCCTTGAAAAGCGTTTTTAAGGCGGATTCAAAGCACCGCTTTACCTGCTGATAACGATCCCCGCCCAGTCGCTTTTGTATTCGTGCCAGGTTGTCCAGTACAAAACGAGTGAACTCTTCCTCGGCACTCTCGCCGTATGCCTGCCGGTAACCAGGCCAATTACCCCGGATATAGTCATCGCGGATGAGCTCTATACGAGTTTCAATATCATCTTTCAGAATAGCGCGCGGTGCCTTCAACAAAGCGTTATACAGACAATCAGGCATGTAGACGCGCCCGATCCGTCGCCCTTCATCCTCGACAAAAACAGGCTTGCCCGAATGCTTGTCACGATGCTTGATAAACTCGATTGAAACCCTGTTTTCCCAGTCGATAACCGACGGCTGCTGATCCAGGACATCGCGCCCAAAGGCCGAGCCGCGGTGGTTGGCGAGACCTTCGAAATCGATATGATATCGAATTTTTTGCAATACCCTGGTTTTACCGACCCCGGTCAGACCGCTGACACAAACCAGCGGCACTTCCCTGGCAGACTGTTCCAGTTCGTCGATCAGGAAACGACGCATTGCCTTGTAGCCACCGTGCACCAGCGGATATTCGACGCCTTGCTGTTGCAACCACTGCTGGCTGGTCCGGGAGCGTAAACCACCTCGAAAACAGTACAGAAATCCTTGCGGGTATTCGTTGCAATAGGTTGCCCAGGCCTGCAATCGTTGCGCCCGAATGTCCGGGGTGGCCAGCTCGAGCCCCAGTCGAATCGCTTCCTCCTGTCCCGCATGTTTATAGCGAATCCCGATTTGCTCACGTTGCCGATCATCAAGCAGCGGTAAATTAGTCGACGTCGGAAAAGCACCCTGGCCAAATTCAATCGGTGCGCGCACGTCCATCAAAGGGACATCGTTCAAAAAAAGCTGTCGGTAGTCGCTGGTATCGTTTCGCATAAGCGGGCTCAAACTTTATTCCGAAATTCCCAGCAACGATGTATTTTCGGGTTTCGCTTGAAGTCTTCGGGCAGGGTCGCATGGCTTATGTCACGAACTTCGCAGGATTGCTGGATCGCGTCGGCAAGCCTGAAACCACGACGATTCGTTGAAAACAGCAGTAATCCGTCCGCGGCCAGAAGTTTCATCGTCTGCTTTATTAAATCTTCGTGGTCGCGCTGGATGTCGAGAGTGCGCTGCATCTTGCTGGAGTTCGAAAATGACGGCGGATCAAGGAATATCAAATCATAGTCGCGCGGTATCGAAAACCGGTCGGGGTTTTTTAATAACTCAACGATGTCGGCGCGCAGGAACGCATAGCGATCTTCATCATCGAGCTGATTCAGTAAAAAGTTTTCGCGCGCCCACTTCAGATAAGTGGCGGATAAATCGACATTCATCACCGTGCTGGCACCGCCCAGGGCCGCTTGCACCCCGACGGCAGCCGTGTAACAGAAAAGGTTGAGTACCGATTTATCGCGTGCCTCGTGGAACACCCTTTCGCGCGTAAGGCGATGATCCAGAAACAATCCTGAATCTAGGTAATCACTGAGATTTATCAGCAACGACGCTTTGCCCTCGCGTACCTGGTAAAACTCGCCACGATGATCCTGTTTTTGATATTGCCCGGAGCCGCGCTGGCGGCTGCGAATCTTGCAGAATAGCTGATCCTCGGGGATCGAAAACAAATCCCTGACGACATCGGCTGCAAGACGAATGCGATACTCCGCCTTGTCAGTCTCAATCGAGGCTGGTGCCTGGTATTCCTGCAGGTGAAACCACTCGACCCCGGGCGCAATTTCACTCTGGTACCGATCCAGCGCGAACGCAAACTCCGGCAAATCCGCATCATAGATTCGATAACAACTGACGCCATTCCTGTTCGCCCAACGCTGTATATGCCTGGCATTCTTGCTCAGCCGATTGCGCAACGGACCGGCCGCTTCGTCAGCAATCGCAGGCGTCGAGGATGTCGGCTCCGTATCTGTAACCTCGCCTGCGGTTTCGAAGATTGCAAACAGGCAATCGAGCGGACCATTTTTAACATCCTTTCTGCTG
>JARFPR010000113.1 GCA_029288195.1 Gammaproteobacteria bacterium
GTTACAAGCTCGATCAGAAGCAACAGCGCGACATAAGCCTGAACGAGGATATCGTGTTGAATTTACGCAATGTCGAGCAGCAGATTCTGAATATCGTACACGAGGGCAGCAAGTTATCGGTTGCCGATATTTTAAGCTGGCCCGGGGTCATCGCCGAGACCGAGCGGGATCTGGCCTCGTTCAATGAACTGGCGATGTCCTGTCTCGAGTCTGCGCTGAAGCAATTGCAGCAGGGCCGCGAGACGGAAGGTAAAGCGCTCGATGAGTTAATACGAAGCCGGTGTGCACAGATCAGTGAGATCGTGGCTGAAGTGCGCAAGCATCGACCCGAAATGATGGCCGCGTTGCGCAAGAAATGGGAATCCGGTCTCGATGAAAAATTGAAACAGTGGCGCGAGAACGCAAATGAAGATCGACTCGAACAGGAGCTGGTTATGCTGGCGCAGAAACTCGATGTTGAAGAAGAGCTCGACCGACTCGATACTCATGTCGCCGAGGTGTTGAATGTTCTGGATCGTGACGAAGCGGTAGGTCGAAGACTGGACTTCCTGATGCAGGAACTCAATCGAGAAGCCAATACCCTGGGGTCGAAGTCGCAGGACAGTATTACCACGCAGCTGGCAGTTGATCTCAAGGTCCTGATCGAACAAATGCGTGAACAGGTGCAGAATATCGAGTAAGCCGTGTCTCAATCCAAGAAACTCAATATTTCGTCATTCAGTGTGCTATTGGTGGTGGCCCTGACCCTGCTGATGTTTGCCCTGTGGTGTTTTTCGTTGCTCATCCTGGTCGATCGCCAGGGCCAGCAGAATTCGGTAACGCTGCAGCAAAACCTTCATGCTCAGGTGTTACAGCTTCAGCAAAAACAGCATCTCTGGCTGCAATCCCAATATTATCTGCTCGGTACGCTGGCGGAGTCATCCGCCGATGCCCAGACCTTCCAGTCTTTTCTGTGGAGCTATTACCAGCGTAATCCCAATATCTGGGCCGTAAACCGGGTGCATTTCGACCAGGAGGGCCGCCCTGTCTCCAGATCCAACAAACCGGGCTGTCTGCAGCCTGGACAAATGCACCGGGATAATTTCGATAATTTCCTGGTACCACAGATTACGAGTTGTCGTATCGATGACAAGGCACTGCTCGAAATTGCCGGCCCAGTTGCAGCCGAGGGTAACCCGGTGGTGCTGCTGGTAAGCATGGATTATTTTGATTTCCTGAACGAGTTTTCGAGCCTGTCTGGACGCGATTTACAGCGTGCTACCGATACCGAGCAGGGTATTCAATACCAGGAGTTCAGTGCCGATGGTGAAGCAAGTCGCCCGATTACAATTCCGATCGGGATGGATAGCGCCGTGCCCGGTGAACTGCACCTCAAGCTGCAAACGCTGTCTTTCTGGGACCTTTTCAAACGCCAGGCCGCGATCGTACTGGCAGTGTTGGTATGCGCTGCCCTGCTGGTTCTGGCATTGTTACATTTCAACCTGATCAGACCTTTACTCGAGCTCGCCCGGAAAATGCACGTTGCAGCAAAAAGTCAGCAAGACAGTGCTGCCGATAGACCGGGCGGTGTCAGGACCGGCCTGGAGGTGATGATCGAAGATTTCAAAGTGTTGCAAAAAATGGCCAAGCGGGACCCGGTGACACGACTCAATAACCGAGTTATTTTCGAAGACCGACTGGCGCAGGCGATACTGGAAGGGAAGCGCAGTGGACGTCGCTATGCGCTGGTCATGATCGAGATTGTCGGGCTTGACGAGTTTGCGCAGCATCGAGGCCAGTATATTGTCGATGCGCTTCTGCGGCAGGTTGCCAGGGGCCTGCGAGAATCTTTGCGTGAGAGTGACCAGGTTGCGCGTTTTGAAAGAAACCTGTTCGCGATATTGCTTGAAGTACAACAACGCGATCAGTTGAATACCCTGGTCGAAAAAATTTACCTGTCTATCGTTCGACAATACCAGATTTACGGACGTGAATTTGAATTAAGGGCTTTTTTCGGTATCGCGATATATCCCGATGATGCTGTTGATGCGGATGTCCTTTACCAGAATGCCAGCGTTGCCCTGGTCGAAGCTGAAAACAGCGACTGGCCAATGCAGTTTTTCAAGGATCCCGACGAGGCTATCGATACTTCCGGATTTACGATGATACAGGCCTTGCGTCGCGCGCTGGATAACGATGAGCTGAAGCTGGTGTATCAGCCGGTTGTCGACCTGGAAAGCTATGAAACGATTTACCTTGAAGCGCTGTTGCGCTGGAAGGACCCGGACAAGCATGATGTTTCCATCGGTCGTACCATTCGCCTGGCGGAACAAAATCAGTTGATAATGCCACTGACCAACTGGATCATCGAGTCTGCCTGTCGATTTATCAGCGAATCCAGCCTGGATGACCTGTCGATAGGTATTAATTTGTCGATGATTGATTTGCATGATCGCCGCTTGCCGGAACGCATCGAAACCTACTTAAATCAATACCAGGTCGAACCCGCGCAGATCGTAATCGAAATAACGGAAGGGCAGATCATGCAGGATCCGGGAGAGGTGGTCGAGGTATTGTCGCACCTCGGGATGATGGGTTTGTCGCTTTCGATCGACGACTTCGGTACCGGGCAGGCTTCGTTAACCTATCTCAAGGAACTGCCTGTCGAAAAGCTCAAGATCGATCAGTCTTTCGTGCGCGATATTGCCACTAACCCGGACGACCAGTTGATTGTGAAGGCGACGATCGAGCTTGCCCATACGCTGGATTTAAAGGTTGTCGCCGAGGGTGTGGAAACACTGGCGGTATGTGAATTGCTGACCAAAATGCGTTGCGATCATGTGCAGGGATATTACATTAGTCACCCACTCGAGGAGCGACAGGTCGCCGCCTGGTTCGAGACTTCGGTTAAATCAGACCTTGTTCGGAAAGGCAGTTAATTTCATCGCCGACAATGACGTGATCCAGCACGCGGATATCGACCAGGCCTAATGCTTTTTGCAGACGCTCGGTGATGCGGATATCCGCCTGACTCGGCTCGCAGACGCCCGAGGGATGGTTATGCGCGAGTATCACTGCCGCCGCGTTATCGGCAAGCGCCTGCTTGACCACTTCACGTGGATAAACCGAGGCTCCGTCTATGGTTCCGCGAAACATTTCCCGAAACGCGATCACCCGGTTGCGATTGTCGAGCATCAGGCAGGCAAAGACCTCGTATTTATAGTCGCGTAACCGCGCCCGCAGGTAATTCCGGGTTTGCTCTGAACGGGTCAGGCAGTTTCCATATTCGAGCTCTTCCGATAAATGGCGGCGTGCGATTTCGAGCGCAGCCTGCAGTTGTACGAACTTGGCCAGGCCCAGCCCCTTGCGACTGCAGAAGCTTTTTGTGTCGGCATCGAGAACAGCTCGTATCGAGCCGTAATCGAGTAATAGTTGTCGTGCGAGGTCCACCGCCGTACTGCCGGCCACCCCGGTGCGTAGCAAAATTGCCAGTAGTTCAGCGTCCGAGAGCGCATTCGCGCCCCGGTTAACCAGTTTTTCGCGGGGTTTTTCGGCACTGGGCCATTGAGTGATATTCATGGGTATTCCTTTACCTGTTGTCCTCAGCCGCTAAAATAGAATAAATGCAAGCGCTCGGCAACAAGAAAATATTGCTCGGAATTACCGGCGGCATAGCCGCTTACAAATCCGCCGAACTGGTGCGCCTGTTGATAAAGGCCGGTGCCGAGGTGCGCGTGGTGATGACACCATCGGCGCAGGAATTTGTACAACCGCTGACTTACCAGGCGCTGAGTGGCCACCGGGTATATGTCGATTTGTTCGATGCCGAAGCAGACTCGGCGATGGATCATATCGAGCTTGCACGCTGGTGCGACCTGTTGTTGGTAGCTCCGGCGTCGGCTGATTTCCTGGGCAAGATGAATGCGGGATATGCCGATAATCTTTTACTGACCTTGTGTCTCGCGAGCAAGCACCCGGTCGCCGTGGC
This sequence comes from Gammaproteobacteria bacterium, assembly GCA_029288195.1. Lineage (GTDB taxonomy): Bacteria > Pseudomonadota > Gammaproteobacteria. The sequence continues at coordinate 3,968 of JARFPR010000113.1, forward strand.
ACCGGCGATGAACCAGCAGATGTTTGCCAATTCCGCAACCCAGGAAAATCTGAAACAACTGGCTGCGCGCAACGTACGGGTCTGGGGACCGGCCGAAGGTGATCAGGCCTGTGGGGATTTCGGTCCTGGGCGCATGCTCGAACCGGAACAATTACTGGCTAATGTCGCGCTGCAATTCGTTCCCGGCAAGCTTGACGGGGTCGAGCTGTTGTTGACTGCCGGCCCCACTCGAGAGGCGATCGATCCGGTGCGTTATATCAGCAATCGGAGTTCGGGCAAGATGGGCTACGCGCTTGCCGAGGCAGCGCTGCAGGCGGGGGCCAGGGTGACCCTGGTAAGTGGTCCCGTGTCTTTGATAGCGCCACCGGGCGCGAAACTGGTAGCGGTGGAGTCGGCCCAGCAAATGTATGAAGCGGTGATGCAACAGGTAGCGCACAGCGATATTTTTATCGGCTGTGCCGCGGTGTCCGATTACCGGGTTGACCAGGTGGCGACACACAAGCTCAAAAAATCCGAAAATTCGATGTCGCTGCCCTTGATCTTGAATGTCGATATCCTGGCTGCCGTTAGCGCACTCGAAAACAAACCGTTTTGTGTTGGATTCGCCGCCGAGACGCAGAATCTTGAAAAGTATGCGCTGGCCAAGCTTGAGCAGAAGAATCTCGATATGATCGCGGCGAACCCGGTTGGTAATACCGATAGCGGGTTCGAAACCGACACTAACCAGCTTGAAGTCTTCTGGCGTGACGGTCACCGCAGCATCGAGCGGGATAACAAACTCGCTATCGCAAAACAACTTATCGATTTGATTGTCGAGCGCTATACTTGCGCCCGTTCATAACAGGCAACCCTAAGCATGACAGCAAACAACAACAATGTTGCGGATATTCTGATCGAGGCCTTGCCCTATATCCAGGCACTGGATCAGAAGACAGTGGTGATAAAATTTGGCGGTAACGCCATGGTCGATGAAGCGCTCAAGAGTAGCTTTGCCCAGGACATCGTGTTGCTGAAGCAGATTGGTGTTAACCCGGTAATCGTACAT
>JARFPR010000017.1 GCA_029288195.1 Gammaproteobacteria bacterium
GCACCCCACAAAGCCATCTGGGTTTCATAGGTCGCCTGCGCATCGACAGCATTCGAGGCATTACAGGCGCTGGTGCGGTAAGGCAATTTGTACTTTCGCGCCAGTTGACCACCGGCGATATTGGCAAGTGCGTTTTCCGGAGTGCCGAAAGCCGGCGAGCCCGAGCGCATATCGACATTGGAAGTAAAACCGCCATAAACCACCGGCGTACCCGGATTGGTCAGCTGCAACAGTGCAATGCCGACCAGCGCTTCCGCATTCTGCTGCGCCAGCGCGCCAGCCATCGTCGAGGGTGTCATCGCCCCCATCAGCGTAAACGGGGTTACCGTTACCGGCTGACCAAACATCGCCATCTGCATCGATCCATAGGCCATTGCATCATCGAGCTTGCGCGGCGAATTCACGTTGATATTGGTCATTACGCTCGGGTTGGTTTTCATTTCCTCCATGCTCAAACCCCGCGCGATCGCGCTCATTTCAATCGCGTCGCGAGCGCGTCCACCACCAATTCCAGTAGCAAAAAAGGGTTTGTCAGAAAGCGTCAGATTAATATAGGTGGTATCCAGGTGGCGCGAATTCGCCGGCATGTCAGTCGGTGCGGTCGCCTGGTTACCAAAAAAGGTCAGCACATTGAAATACTGTCCAAAACTGATGAGCTTTTTGTAGTCTTCGTAGTTTCCGGCACGTCGCCCGTTGATATTGTCGTGGACGTTGGGAGTTCCCGACACCAGGCCAAAATTGATTACGTCGCCTCCCACCGACAGGGTTTGCTGCGGATTACGCGGGACGACGTCGAAGGTCTCCGGCGCTCTGGCCACGGTTTCGAGCAACAACCCCCGGTCCATGCGAACCACGCCCTGCCCGTCTACGCTGGCACCGGCCTGGCGAAATAAATCCAGTGCCAGGTCCCCCAGCACCTCTATGCCTTCCTCCTCGACAATGCGCAGCGAGATATCGTGAATGAATTCGAGCTGCTCTTCATCCAGCGGTTCCAGTGGGGCGAATCGATTATGCAGGACTTTGCGCTCAATCTGCCGAACCGCCACTGGTGATTCCGTGGGAGCGGTACGTTTACGTCGACGGTTTGTTCGGGTCATAGACTTTGGGTCTGTTTGATTATCGAGATGCTTTCGGCACTGCAATCTTATATGATCGTTTGTTCTTAATCGATTTGTATCATTCCATTTATCGGGGGAATAAAAATGGGCAGAAGCGCCAAGGTTCGCGGATTATCCGACATCCTGACTTTTTTTCGCCGCAACGAAAAGCCGATTTTTTTCGTTTCACCGACTTCTTTCAACCTGCTGGGCCTCGAAAAATTCGTCAACCGTTTTTACCACATCAACTATTTCGATTCTTTTGATGGCGCCCACCCAAGGGTATTCGTGCCCTCAGAAAAAGGCCATGCCGAATTCGAATCGATGGAGGATGTCTGTAATTACATGCTGATGCACAAGGAAGTTATCGACAAGATAAAGAAGGCGGGGCACGGGCCGGCCAAGCTATTGTTCGTTATGCTCGACGAAAAGACCGAGGAAATCTGTCGCGACCTGGGGGTTGACATCGCCCTGCCCCCGGTAGCGTTGCGCAAGAAACTGGATTCCAAGATTGAATTGACCCGTCTGGCCAGCGAAGCCGGTATCGATAGCGCCCCCAATGTACTTGGCAAGGCCGACAGCTTCGGTGAACTGATGAAAGCCGCCAAGGCGGCGAAGCTTGGCAAGGATCTGGTGGTACAAACTCCTTATGGCGATTCCGGCCGTACGACTTTCTTTATCAAGTCAAAAGCCGACTGGAAAAAGAATGCCGAGGATATGAAGGGCGAACAGTTAAAGATCATGAAACGCATCAACCATATGCCCGGTACGCTCGAGGTTTGCGTGACTCGTCACGGTACCCTGTCGGGTCCGATTCAAACCGATATTACCGGCTTCGAGGAAATCACCCCTTACAAGGGTGGCTAGTGCGGCAACGACGTCTGGCCGAAGATATTTAATGCCAAGACTCGCAGCGAGTTACGCAGCATGGCCTCGGGTTTGGGCGATAGACTTTACAAGGAAGGCTACAAGGGCGTGTTTTGCATGGATTTCCTGCTCGATACCGACGACGGCACCCCTTACCTGGGCGAGGTCAACCCGCGCATCAGCGGCGCCAGCCCCCTGACCAACCTGATTACCGCCCATTACGGCGGAGTACCGCTATTCCTGTTTCATTTACTCGAGTATCTCGATGTCGATTACGAGATTAACCTGCGCAAGATACAAAATCGATGGAACGAGTACGATTTCTGGAGCCAGCTGGTGTTAAAGCAGACCGAGGACAAGGTAAAGTTACTCACTCATGCGCCCAAAAGCGGTGTATGGACCATGGACAATCATGGGGGTATTGATTTCGACCGGCTCGATCTGGACTGGACCAACGTCATCGATAACGACGAGGCTTACTATTTGCGTGTTTATCGCGAGGGCGATTACGTCTACAAGGGCGCCGATCTCGGCATCATCGTCTCGCGTGGTCGCATGCAAACCGAGCAGCGTGAATTACGTGAACGCGCCAAGTTGTGGACGGCGGCAATTAACGCCGAGTTTCACGGCGTCGAGCCCGAGGCAACCCCCGATCTTTACCAGGACCCTTTCGGCTCCAAGCTTTTTTAGGCGGTTTGCCCAAGGTTGCTGTTATCTGGGGTAACGATCGAATTATCCCAGCCGATCAGCTTTTCAATCGCCTCGGCAACGCGTAAAACTTCATAGTCGCTACCCGTTGGCCCGATGATTTGTAGAGACAGTGGTAATCCTTCGTCACCGAAACCCATCGGGATGGCACAGGCAGGCATGCCGGCAAGGTTGGCGTCGTAAAGAAAGCTGGCCCAATCCAGCCACGGGAGCTTGATATGGGTGTCGTCGATCTTGTGCGGATGGATGCTGCCATGCGGGAAGGCTTCACAACCCAGGGTAGGGGTAATCAGAATACGCGCATCGTGCCGGGCAAACATTTCGGCATAGTGGTTACGAATGACTTCGCGATGGGATTGTGCCTGGTCGAATTCTTCGGCGCTGAATTGTTCCCCGAAATCGATAAAACCCTTGGCCACTTCACCCAGGTAGTCAATATTGTAGGCACTGCCACGCGCGTTTTCAGCGGCGTCATAACATGCGGTAACCGCCCAGGTGATGACCGAGGACGGCAGCCCGGGATTGTCCTCGACCAGGTCGAAGTCAGCTTGCCGCATCATTTCGATTAGCTGGCGGAAGGTTTCGCGTACATCATTATCCACCGGCGCAAAACCAAGGTCTTCCGAGTAAACGATTTTACCAGGGGGCGACTTCGACTCGTCTTCCGCGCTAAAGCCTTCGCTTAACACCTCGAAGAACAAGCGTGCATCCGATACGCTGCGCGTCATCGGTCCATAAGCAACCAGCGATTGCCACGAGGGGAAGCAAGGCTCACGCGGGATTACCCCGAAACTGGGCTTGAAGCCGACGATTCCACAAAAACCGGCTGGAATCCGGATTGAACCCCCGCCATCTCCTCCCAGCGAAAAAGAACCCAGCCCGCTCGCCACCGCGACCGCGGCGCCTCCGGACGATCCGCCGCAAGTACGTTCAATGTTCCATGGATTCGAGGTTAGTCCATAAATTTCCGAATCGGTTACACCGGTAAGGCTGAACTCGGGACAAGTGGTTTTAGCGAAAATGATCGCATCTTGCTGTTCCAGCAATTCCACTGCACGACAGGTTTCAGTGGGTACGAAATCGCTTAGCACCTGCGATCCATTGGCACAGGGGTAGCCCGCGAGAAACTGTGAATCCTTGATTGTGATCGGTAAACCACAAAGGCGTCCGGGTTTGCCACTGGCACGTTTTTTGTCGGCTTCCTGGGCCGCCTGGCGGGCACGACTGTAAAGCTTTAAAGCGATCGGATTTAACAGCGGGGCAATTTCTTCGGCGCGGGTAATCGTTTGTTCGAGTAACTCGACGGCGTTGATCTGCCCTTTTGCGAGTGCTGCTAATTGTTGTGCTGCGGTCAAAGCGTCTTCATGCCTGGCGGAGGTTGAACATAACGCGGGCCGGGAGTGCACCCGGCCCTTGTTAGCTGTAACTTCAGGTTCGCAGCTTAGACAGCAACGCTATCGTCTGCAAGCGATTCCTGCGCGATAAAAGTTTCAACCGGGTAGTCGGCTGCAAGCGGAATTTCGGCTTCTACCTGGTACCATGCCCGCGCACGTCGACCGATCTCCTCCTGGGACACATTTTCTATCTTGCTGGCCAGCGACCACAAGTGTCCATTACCGTCAACCAGTATGCCAGTGCGATCACCCCAGTAGGCGTCATATAGCGGTGTGTGAACCTGGGCACCCGCTTCGAGCGCACGTTCCCAACTGAGATCGACATCGTCCATGTAAAGATGGATTTGACCGGCGCAGGCGCCGAGGCTCAAAGGCGATAAAATGCCCTGCTCGGGCGATTCAACGTTTAAGGCTATAATGCTGTTGCCGATTTTCAGGGTTGCATGAATCGCAACCGCATCGTCTGCACCGCTTTGGCGCGTCAGCACTTCGGCACCGAAGGCTGCCTGGTAGAAGGCGATAGCGGCATCGACATCGAAAACTGTCAGACAGGTGGTTACGGTTCTATAACCACGCGGGATCGGGGAAATTTTTTTACTCACAGTATGCTCCATAATGTGTAATTTGATGAATAAGGACAAACTAGTTTTTAAAACAATTAAATGCAGACTCGAAAAATTGCGACTAGCTACATTATGATTCATAATGTAGTCATATAACCTATTTTTGTCAACACCATGGATCAAGATGCAAAACTCGGAGTAACCGGATCAGTCACCCAGGCTGACCTCGCGCCGCTGCGTCAAAGCGCCAGGTTGGGCGAGTTCGCAGTGGTTTACCGGATTGAGCGACTGCACCAGGGCGGTGGTTACGGTGATCAGGGCAAGCACCCGCTAGCCTGGGCGGTAGCAGTGTATGTCGATAACCAGCTGTGCCGGGTATTCAACGCGCGTGGGGCCGGTCGCGAATGGAACAGCATCGACCGTCTTTGCAGCTGGTTACGCGAGCAGGGTTTCTGGTACTGGTGGACGCGCAACGATCTCGAACCCGTGGGTAGTGGGCTCGCCGACCCCGAAGACATGCCGGATACGCCCTCACCCGCGATTATCGATCCGCCCTTTTCACCGTTTTAATGAGTCTTGCGACACACATGGACTTTACCTTCCGTGCCTTTGCGGAAGATTCGCCGGGAGCCACCTGGCAACAGCACTTTAAAACCCTTTGGCCTGCTTATCGGCGCTGGTTTCTGCGCTACGGTGAAGCTGATCGCCCTACTTATCACGAGTCGGTGCAGGCGCTCAAACGCCATATGCCCGAATTTGAGCCAATTTACGAAACCATGGTCGATCTCGCCGGCGGCGGCGATCACGCGGCGCGTTTCCTGGCCCAGTATTGCCCACCACCCTTATTTCGCGGCTGTTCCCAGGCGGTTTATCATGCCGATGAAGCCGTGATGGTACGCAGTTACGATTACTCACCCTATGTATTTGACGGCCTGGTAATGCGTAGCAAATTCGGACAACGACAGGTCATCGCGATGCTTGACTGTATGTCCGGGGTGCTCGACGGGATCAATGACGACGGGCTCGCGGTTTCGATGTCGTTTGGGGGACGTGAGGAATTCGGGGAAGGATTCGGGGTCACTATCCTGTTGCGTTACCTGCTCGAGTTTGCGGGCAATGTTAAAGAAGCCTGTGAGTTGATCAGACGTGTTCCGGTGCAGGGTGCCTACAACATCATGCTGCTTGACCGCGAAGCAAAGTTTGAGACCGTCGAGATTGACGCGGGTAGAACACCAAACTTCGTTGGCAGTCGTGTCGCCACCAATCACCAGGCCGACAGCAGCTGGCCGCTATACGAAGAAAAGGTGTTTACCCACGCCCGCTTCCAGCATCTGCACAATGTTACCGCAGACCGCGAGCACAGCGCTCATGCGTTCAGCCGCGAATTCCTGCAGTTTCCGCTCTACCAGGATCGATTTGCACGGGGTTTTGGCACTCTTTACAACTCGGCGTTCTACCCACAACGCAATACCTGCGAATACTTCTGGCCACACAACAACTGGGAATTCAACTTTCAGAACTTTAGCGCGCGCGACTATCACATCGCCTTCGTCGATCCCGATGGCTACCCGGCGAAGAGCCAGGCCTACGGCGAGGTTTACACCAGCCAACCGATCCCAGTCCTGCAGTTCTAATCATCTTTACATCCCCCAAAATCGATCCATCGGCCCACACAATCCACTAAACGGCGCGACCTCCGGTTTATCTTTTCAGAAACGCCGTACCGATGCGTCGGACCGATACATCCATGTAGGCTCGCGCGCAACATCCCTGTTGCGCAGCGTTCTGAAAAGATAAACCGGAGCCCACGCCTTCGAAAATCAGTCATTTCGGGAATAAGCATCTTTAGTAAAAATAAATCCGAGGCAACCAACTGCTGAACAGGCAATTGTTGTATCTCCTTGTGACATAAAGGCTGGGTGCTGAAAAAGCGTTGTTTGTGAAGGGTCAGGCAGCATGGATGCTGTGGTCCGACACATCGGCTGTGGCGAGTCGAGACATGGATATCGCGGTCCGGCGTCCCGGGTCTCGCCTTGCCCTTTGCAAACAACGCTTTTTCAGGAAGCCGCAGGCCCGATGCGTCGGACCGACCCAGGCAGTCACAAGGAGATACAACAATTGCCTGTGATCGGAGGCGGAATTGGTAGGGGTTTTATTGCTGGAGTTTTTGCAGGGCTTCTTCGGTGAATAGTTGCAAGCCGATTTCGGGTTCGTAGCCGTGGATTTCCTTGACATCGAGCGCACGGATAAAAGCGAGGATTTGTTCGCTGATTACCTGCCCCGGCACCAGTACCGGAAAACCCGGGGGGTATGGTGTTACGAAGCTGGCGGACACTAACTCACGACCGGACTTCATCGCGGGGCCGATGGTTTCCTCGTCGATGGTCATGTACTCGCAGTTTTCATCATCATAGGCAAGAAAGAAGGCGCTGCGAATATCACCTTCGGTGGTCATGATCTTGTTCGTGGCGCCGGGACTGAAGGCGGCATGAAAGCAACTGAAATCGGGTAGTGGCGGCAGTTCTTCCGACAGCGACTTGACTTTTTTATCAATCAACCTGCGTTCAACGCGGCTCGCGTCTTCGCGTTCGTGCTCCAGTTCTGTGGCAATCTTGACCAGCACTTCGATTAAAAACGCGACCGAGCTCCGCGTAGTACCGATATTGGTCATGAATAACACGGTGTTGCGCGAAGTCTTGTTGATCTGGATGCCGTATTTATCCATCAGGTATTGATTCTTGAAGGTATCGCCGTCGACACCGGTCTTGCCGATGTAAAGTGTCAGGCGTGATAAATCGATAACAAAATCATCGGCAGCCCAGGCCTCTTCCATGCGCGTGTTACGCCAGCCTTTATCCTTATCGAAGTAACAGTCGATTCCGGATGGTCGGTATTCTTCCGGAATCATGTCCTTGGCATTTAAAAATCGAAAATAGCGATTCAACAACGGATGCATCGCGACGCGTTCACGGATCGCCATCGCCAGCTCGATTTGCTTTTGCACCATCTCAAACCCCTCGAGCTCGACCTGGCGTCGCCCAATATCGAGCGAAGCCAGGATTTGATAATTCGGGGAAGTCGAGGTGTGCGTCATAAAGGCTTCGACAAACGGTTCCTGTACCTTGTGGTTGAAGTCCTGGTCATAGACATGGATCATCGACCCCTGGCGTAACGACGTCAGCGATTTATGTGTCGACTGGGTTGCATAAACGCGAACTCGGACTTTGTCCGGATCCGGCAGCAAAGACTCATCGACCAGATCAGCGCCTTTCAAATTGGAAATACGTTTTTTGTAGTCGGCATACTCCTCGGCGTATTCAGCGCTGCGATATCGTGCCTTTAAGTGCCTGGCAGTCGCCATTGCGGTACGACGACGATAGGCCGGGGTAAAACCGGCAAACGCAAACCAGGCCTCGTCCCAAAGAAAAATCAGGTCGGGCTTGATCGCGAGACACTCTTCCATGACGCGTTTGACGTTATACACCACGCCATCAAAAGTGCAGTTGGTCAGTAACAGCATCTTGACCTTGTGCAACTGACCCGCTTTCTTGTACAGCAACAGTTTATGCTTGATTTCCCTGAGTGGGACCGCGCCATACATCGAGTAATCATTCAACGGGTAAGAGTCGAGATAGCAAACATGTGCGCCGGCAAGGACCATGCCGTAGTGGTGCGATTTGTGACAATCGCGATCCACCAGGATGATGTCGCCCGGCTTGACCAGCGCCTGCACCACGATTTTATTCGCGGTCGAAGTACCGTTGGTCACAAAATAGGTGCGCTTGGCACCGAATGCGCGTGCCGCCAGTTCCTGCGCTTTCTTGATCGGCCCATGCGGTTGCAGCAGTGAGTCGAGGCCACCCGAGGTAGCCGAGGTTTCGGCGAGGAAAATATTTATACCGTAAAACTGCACCATATCCTTGATCCAGTGCGACTTGGTGATGGACTTGCCACGCGATATCGGCATCGCATGAAACACTCCGGTAGGCTGGCGGCTGTATTTGCGCAGGGCAGTAAAAAATGGGGTCTGGTAACGTTGCTGGATACCGCGTAAAACGTTCAGATGCAGATCGAGATAATCCTCCTGCTGGTAAAAGATGCGTGAGAATTTTTGCGTGACATTACCAGCAATATCCTCTACCGCCGCATCGGTAACCAGGTATAAATCGAGTTCCGGCCGTAACTCGGATAACCAGTTACCCAGCAGAGGACCGCGCTCGATGCCGAGTGCTTCTTCGTATTCGGATTCATCTATACGCGCCAGGTAGCGCTGCAAAACTTCGAGGTGATTGATCGAGCGCAGCGGAAATCCGTAACGAATGACCGCCGCCTGGATGTTGTAGTTAAACAGGACTGCAATCAACGCATCCTCAAAACTCGGCACCACGACGATATCATAGATAAACTGGTCTTCCGGACGTCGCAGTGCGTGCAGATTTTCACGCAATCGTTTGACGTCCTCCGGACCGCTTTCATCGACAAACAATAGCTCGAAATAAGGCCGCTGCTGCTGGCGTTCTTCGTCGTAGTACTGGTTGGCCTCATCCTTATCCTCGAGTTCGGTCGGTACGCGCAGGTTAATTTGGCGTGAGCGATAAGTGCCTCCAGTCAATGCGCGAACTACCCTCGAGACGACACGCGAAAGCAGGTCAAAGTCCTCCTGCTCGAACAGTTGCCATAATAATTTGAAATCTTCATGCGATGGAAAAGCGGTATAGTCTTCGACGGTCTGCAATAGGGCCATTGCATCGCGAGTTTTCTTGGTTAACGCTGCGGCATCCCTCTTGCGCAACTGTCTTTCGGCCAAACGATGGGTGTGTTCCTTGAGCCGATTCCAGGTGTCAAAG
>JARFPR010000166.1 GCA_029288195.1 Gammaproteobacteria bacterium
CCGGGGCCGTGGTAGGTAACCTGACCGCCTCGATCAATCTGCAAGACGGGGATTTCACCGGGATCTAACAAATGCTCGGCACGTCCATTCAGACCCTGGGTAAATACCGGGGCATGCTCGGTGATCCAGAGTTCGTCACGGGTTTCCGAATTACGTCGATTGGTGAAATCCTTCATCGCATCCCAGGTTTTCTGGTAATCAGACATACCCAGATATTTGACTTCAATATGATTCGGTGAGGTTGTCACGTGCACTGCGCCAGGGAGGCAAAATTCAATGATCGGAGTGTACACGAGAGCCAATCACTATTTTAAGAAATATCCAGCGATCAACCGCGACCGTATCAGATGCTGCAAAAGCCTATAACGACATTACGACCGCATCGCAGTCATATAAGTCCTGGTATATCTCTTCCAGTTGTTGCTGACTATATACAGTGAAGGTGAGCGTTAATGCCTGGTACTTGCCGCCTTTGCTATTGCGTCGACGAACCTCGATATGCTCTGCCTGGGGACATCTAGTCCTCACCAGCGCCAGCACGATGGCTTCGAAATCATCGCTTTGTTTGCCAAATACCTTGAGCGGAAATCGGCTCGGATAGTCGATCAGCGCCAGCGCGGATTCAGTGGATACCTGGTCGTCGCTCATTAGCGGAACATTAACTTGATTCTGTCCATCGCCCTGGCAAAGAAGCTGCCTGCTGCAACAGCCTGCATCGCTACAATGTCATCGGATAGAATCAATTCATCATCGAGCTTTATACTAACCCGTCCAAGCTGCTGTCCTCGAGCAATGGGTGCCGAAATTTCACGGTCGATTTCAATCGTGGCGTCTAAATCCCCGTAACGTCCCCGTGGAATCGTGATATGAATATCCTTACCAACCCCCATATTGATCTGCTCCTGGTCGCCATACCAGACTCTTGCTGCTTTCAATACTTCTTCGGCTCGATACAGTTGGTGGGTTTCAAAGAAACGAAACCCGTAATTTAAAAGCGATTGGCTACTTTGAGTGCGCGTCTTGTCGGATTCGGCCCCAAGTACGACCGAGATCAGCCGCATGTCGTCGCGCTGTGCTGATGCCACCAGGCAAAACCCGGCTGCCTCGGTATGGCCAGTCTTGATCCCGTCAACCGACTCATCGCGCCACAACAGGCGATTGCGATTGAACTGCCGGATCTTGTTAAAAGTATATTCACGCTCTTTGTAATGACGATAAGATTCAGGAAACTCACGGATTACGGCCCGTGAAAGGGTCGCGATATCGCGCGCACTACTGTAGTGATCCTTATCCGGCCAGCCGGTCGCGTTAACGAAATTGGTATTAGACATCCCCAGTAACTGCGCCTGGTGATTCATGTAACCTGCGAAGGCCGATTCGGAACCGGCCACATGCTCGGCCAACGCCACGCTTGCATCATTGCCGGACTGTATGATCAAGCCTTTCAGTAACTCCTCAACCGATACCTGCTTACCAACTTCGACAAACATCTTCGACCCTTTCATGCGCCAGGCCTTCTCGCTGATGGTCACCATGTCATCCAGGGTAATGTCCCCATCGGCGATCGCCTTGTCAACCAGGTAAGCAGTCATCAACTTGGTAATACTGGCTGGCTCAACATGGTCATCCGGATTTTTCTCTGCGAGCACCCTGCCCGATTCAAAGTCGACCAGGATATAGCTGGTCGCATTAAGAGCAGGCGGATCCGGAATCGGTTTGGCAGCAGCCCAGCCAGATGCAGAACACAGCATTACAAGGAGGGTAAAAACGAGCGAGACTATTTTCATATTAGATAGACTTTGCAAAGGGGGTCCGTATCGAGACGCGATTGTAGCGATCGCCGACTTTGCTAACAAGGTTTATTCGGAGGCGTCCGCCACCACGATTCGTGCGGTCTGAAAACCCTTGATCTTGAGACGCCTGACGATCGCATTTGCCTCGTCGATATCGAACAGGGGCCCAACCCGTACCCGGTAATAGAGTCCCTGGTCAGTTTGCAGGCGGGATACCCGGGCCGTGGACTCATTCGCCTCGATTAGGTTCTGCACCAGGTTATTGGCATTCGACGGATCGGAGAAAGATCCCATTTGAATAAACAACGGTCCATTAAAGTCGGCTTCATTAGTCAACGGAATGCTGCGCGCTACGCGGACCGGTTTGCTTTGTCCTGCTTTCAGGGTACTGATCTCGACATTGGCGGTACCGGGACCCTTTACACCCAGTTTTTTCGCTGCCGCATAAGACAGGTCGATAATACGACCCTCAATAAATGGCCCCCTGTCATTGACCCGGACTACCGTCGAGCGACCGTTATCCAGATTTTTTACATGCACGTATACCGGAATTGGCAATGTCTTGTGGGCCGCCGTCATGGCATGCATATTATAGATCTCGCCACTGGAAGTCGCCCGGCCATGAAACTTGACCCCATACCAGGAGGCGACGCCACGTTGCCTGAACCCCTCGTGACTGTCGAGCACATGGTAGCGCTTGCCAAACACGACATAGGATGACGGATTTCCTCTTTCCGACGGGGTTGTTTTCTTAGCCACCAAATCCCGTTGTTGCGCCTGATTCCCAATCGGCACACCGAAGGTGCAGGCACTTAGCGTCAGCACGAACAGCAATGAGAAAAGGCAATGTTGCCTCATGTCGTTTTCTTGAACTCTCGACTGATCAGTTTGGCGAGCTGGTATACGGCCATCGCGTAAAGTTCGCTATGATTGTAGCGCGTAATAACATAAAAATTTTGAAAACCGGCCCAGTATTCCGGGCGATCTTTCTGTTGCAGCCTGACCAGGGCTACCGGCGTCTCCTCGCTAATCTCAAACTGCGAGGTCAGACCATTCTGTTTCAATTGCGCCCACTTGTAGCCGGTTTTAACACCGGGTTCGAGACTATCGACCGAATTGTTTTCACCGGCAACCAACGGCCGTGCGACACGCCCATCGCGCTGCCATCCGTGCCTTACGAAGTAATTTGCGACACTGCCGGCGATATCGGGAATGCTATCGAATAAATCGGTCTGCCCGTCCTCGTCAAAATCGATCGCATAGCTACGATAACTCGACGAAATGAACTGCGGCATACCCATCGCGCCGGCGTAGGATCCTCGCAAAGAACGCGCCTCAAAGCCCTGCTCCTTGGATAGCAGCAGGAATTCTTCCAGTTCACGCATAAAAAATTTGGCCCGTCGCGGATAGTCAAAGGCCAGGGTCACCAGGCTATCAAACACGGGGTCTTTACCCTTATAGGTTCCATAAAAAGACTCTACCCCGATTATTGCGACAATGATTTCCGGGGGCACGCCCGTCTTTTCGCTGACAGCGGCAAGAAGTTCTTGATGCTTTCGCCAGAACTTGACCCCAAGCTCTATGCGTTTGTCCTTGATGAAAATAGCCCGGTACTGATGCCACTCGAGTTCTTTTTCAGCGGGACGATCCAGCTTCTCAAACAGGTGTTCCTGCTTTTTCACCTGTGCAAACAATCCCACGAGCTCCTGTTCGCTGTAATTGGTATCTGAAGCCATGCGTTGCACAAAAGCTACTACATCCTCACGGCCCTTATAATCACCACCAGGTATTTCCAACGCGGATACAAACGGGGCTGCAAAAAAAGCCAGGATAAATAATAATCTTCTCATCACACCATAAATCGCTTTGCCGATCGAATCGACATGATAAAACCAAAACCCATCATCAAGGTCACCATAGAAGTGCCCCCATAGCTTATCAAAGGTAACGGCACACCAACTACTGGTAACATACCAGCTACCATCCCGGTATTCACAAACAGGTACACAAAAAATGTCAGGCTAAACGCGCCAGCCAGCAAACGCCCAAAATTTTCCGTGGAATGTGCGGCAATATAAAGACCACGAAAGATAATTGCCACATAGATCAATATCAAGACAATACTGCCAAAGAATCCAAATTCTTCCCCAAATACCGAGAAAATAAAGTCAGTTGAGCGCTCTGGAATAAAATCGAGTTGAGATTGAGTGCCGTTCAACCAACCCTTACCATAAACACCACCCGAACCAATTGCGATTTTGGATTGTATTATATGGTAACCCGAACCTAGCGGATCGCTTTCCGGATCCAGCAGGGTTGCTATACGTTCTCGCTGATAGTCGTGCAATGCAAACTTCCACAACAGGGGTGCCATCAATGACAACAACACGCCCAGGCTGATCATTACACGCCAACGCACACCGGCAAGGAATAAGACAAAAAACCCGGCACTGCCAACCAGGATAGCGGTGCCAAGATCGGGCTGTCTGGCGATAAGCAACACCGGGACCGCTACCAATACCGACGAAACCACGAATTCCTTCAAACCCACGGGCAATACCCGGTTAGCAAGATAGCTTGCGACAATCATGGGTACCGCGAGCTTAAGAATCTCAGAAGGCTGGAATCGGATAAATCCCAGGTTAAGCCAACGCTGCGCACCCTTGCCCACTTCGCCATAGAACATGACCGCAATTAACATCGCTACCCCGGCGATGTATATCCATATCGAAATCTTGCGAACCATTCGCAGCGGTATGTTCGCAACTGCAACCAGCAGCAACAAAGCGATAAAGATTCGCGTCATTTGTCGAATTACTATCGCCTGGTCTGAACCACTCGCGCTATACAACACCATGCTACCGAACAGGGCCAGTATAACCAGCAGCGACAGTAACACCGGATCCAGCCGCAGCGCGTCCAGCACACGCCGCGTTATCGAAGTTGTATCGGAATCCAGGGCCTGATTCATAATTACTCCAGCAGGAAAGCGTCCAAGATACGTCGCGCTATCGGAGCAGCCACCGCGCTTCCACTGCCTCCATTCTCGACAATCACAGCAACAGCAATCTGCGGATCATCTGCGGGTGCATAACTGACGAATAATGCGTGATCACGCAGTTTCTCAATTACAGTTTCTTCATCGTACTCTTCATCCTGAGCCACCTCAAACACCTGTGCCGTACCGGTTTTACCAGCCATTTTGTACTGAAGTCCCTGATTGATACCACGCGCAGTTCCGCGCAAACCATGCACGACGTTGATCATGGCTTTATGAACATGCTCCCAGTTATGCATCTTTTTTATTTCGTAACGTCCCGCGACGCGGCTCGCAATTTCGACGCGATTGTATTCAGGAACTTTTTCAACCGATTTGACCAGGTGCGGTTGATAACGGGTTCCCCTGACCGAAAAAGCTGCAATCGAGTTTGCAAGCTGCAATGGAGTGGCCAGCAGATACCCCTGACCGATGCCGGTAATCAGGGTTTCACCTGGAAACCAGGGCATACCGTCATGGCCTCTTTTCCATTCCCTCGATGGTAATATACCTTTACGTTCACCAGTACTGTCTACGCCTGTTTCAATTCCATATCCGAACTCACCCAGGAATGAAGACATAAGATCTATTCCAAGCCGAAAGGCGAGATCGTAGAAATAGACATCGCAGGACTGGGTTATCGCATCGGTCAAATTCACAGGCCCGTGCCCCTGCTTTTTCCAGTCACGATACCGGCGTTCTTCGTTGGGAAGCTTATAATATCCGATGCAATGGATTTCCTCTTCCTTTTTCGCGAATGCCGATTCAAGCCCTGCTAATCCGTAAAAAGGTTTGGTTGTGGACCCTGGAGGATATTGTCCCGAAAGAGCACGATTAAACAGGGGCCGCTGGTGCGATTCACGCAATTCATTGTACTTGATGAAGCTGATTCCATTGACGAATAAATTGGGATCAAAAATCGGCATAGATACCAATGCCAGGATCTCACCATTGTTGGGATCGATAGCGACGACTGCCCCGGAATTATTACCAAAAGCCTCCTCGGCTACCTTCTGCAAACTGGAATCGATCGTTAGATGAAGGTTGTTTCCCTGCACCGGGGGAGATTCATTCAGCACGCGCAGGGTGCGACCATTGGCGTTGACCTCGACATGCTGCACCCCGACCGTACCATGCAGTTCATGCTCATAGAATTTTTCCAGGCCAAGCTTGCCGATATGAGTGGTACCGGCATATTCGATTCCATCGACTTCACCGAGGTCTCTTTCATCGATCCGCCCGACGTAACCGAGCGCATGCACCGCATGGGCACCTTGCGGGTAATTGCGGGTCAGGCGGGCATTAATTTCGACGCCTTCGAATCGGTGCAGGTTAACTGCCAACCTGGCCACTTCTTCATCATTCAGATTCAGGCGCAACGGGATACTTTCGAATGGTCGCCGGCGCTTTAAGGACTGCTTGAATCGTTTCAGATCCTGTTCGCTGTATTCAACATACTGCCGCAGCTGCGACAGCGTGTTGTCCAGGTCTTCGACCTGTTCGCGCACGATTTCTAGCCGATAGGCCGGCAAGTTGTCGGCCATGACGACGCCGTGGCGGTCGAAAATCAACCCACGCGTTGGAGGCAATGCCTTGATGCGAACGCGATTACTGTCTGAAAGCGTCGAAAAATGCTCATGTTCGACAATCTGCAACACGTATAGCCTGCCGAGCACGAGGCTTAACAAAATCACGATGAAAATTGCTGATAACACCAGGCGGCGCCGAATCAAACGGCTTTCGAGGTAATCGTCTTGTAACTGCTCTCGCTTCGGCATTGAAACGGATTTAACCTTTGGGGATGCTGATCATTGGCGGATGTGACGACAATAGCAGAAAAATAGCAAAAAAAGAGACGGAAATATGTAAAGTAATTTCAATATAAGGTTAAAAACCGATATCATTCACGCGTTTTTTATAGCCCCATTAGATATCGGGCAAAAATTCAAAAAAATCCGTCACAATATTTGGGGAAAGAGTATGGAGTTAAGTAACCTATTGCCACCGCTTTTCGGTGCTTTCGGATTAGGCGCCGCAGCATTTGTCTACGCGCAGGTCAAGCAACATCCTGAAGGCGAAGGTAAAGTCGTTGAAATCGGCAATCAAATTCACCTTGGTGCGATGGTATTCATGAAGCGTGAATACAAGATGCTGACCATGTTTGCCGCAGTACTAATGGTTTTGCTGTTTATCTTTCTCGGCTTTGCAACCGCGTTTTGCTTCCTGATGGGCGCCCTGGCCTCCGGGTCTGCCGGTTACATCGGCATGAACACGGCTACCCGCGCCAATGTTAGAACCACAACCGCAGCCCATAACGAGGGCGCCGCGGCTGCTTTAACCGTGGCTTTCTTCGGGGGCTCGATCATGGGTCTTGCGGTCGCATCGCTCGGTCTGCTCGGACTGGGCATCGTGTTTTTTCTATTCTCCGGTGATCTCGAGTCACTACATGCAATCCACGGGTTTGCGATGGGCGCTTCGGTGGTCGCGCTGTTCTCGCGTGTCGGTGGCGGCATTTTCACCAAGAGCGCCGATGTCGGTGCCGACCTGGTCGGCAAGATTGAAGCCGGCATACCGGAAGATGACCCACGTAACCCGGGCGTCATCGCCGATAACGTGGGCGACAACGTTGGTGACGTTGCCGGCATGGGCTCCGACATTTTCGAGTCCTATTGCAATTCGATGATCGCATCCATCGCTATCGCGTCGACTATGGCGATCGCTACAACGGAAGCCTTGGGTGGCCGTGGAGCGATGATGAACCTGCCGCTGGCACTGGCATCGCTGGGCCTGATATGCTCAATCGGCGGCATTATGATCGTCAAGGTCAACTCGAGCAAATCCCCTGAAAAAGCCCTGCGCATGGGTACCATGGGATCTTCGGTACTGTTCATCGTATTGGCCTATTTCTTGATTTGGATGCTGGGACTGAGTAGCGGTATCTGGGTAGCGGTACTGGCGGGAGCGGTCGGCGGTATTATCATCGGCCTGGTTACCGAGTATTACACCGCCGGCAAGCCAGTCGAGCACATCGCCAAGTCCGGGGAAACCGGGGCGGCTACGGTCATGATCAGCGGCCTGGCGATCGGCATGCAGTCGGTCGCGATACCAATTTTCACGATTTGCGGCATTATCTGGGTCGCCAGCGAATTCGCAGGTCTTTACGGCGTCGGTATCGCTGCCGTGGGCATGCTCGCCACGGTCGGTATTACCATGGCGATCGACGCTTACGGGCCGGTCGCCGATAACGCCGGTGGCATTGCCGAAATGTCCGGACTGGGCGAAGACACCCGCAAGATTACCGATTCGCTAGATGAACTCGGAAATACTACTGCCGCGATCGGCAAGGGATTCGCCATCGGTGCAGCGGCACTCGCGGCGCTGGCAATTATCACTGCCTATATCGAAACCGTTTCCATCAACATCGAAAATTTCGAGCTCGTTCTGAATAACCCGGAGGTATTGATCGGACTCTTTATCGGCGGCGTTATCCCATTCATCATCGCATCTTTAACGATGACCGCGGTCGGCGATGCGGCGTTCGAAATGATCAAGGAAATTCGTCGTCAATTCCGTGATATCGAAGGCTTGCTCGAGGGCAAGGCCGATCCCGATACCGCTACCTGTGTAGATATTGCGACGACTGCGGCGTTGAAGAAGATGATTATCCCGGGGACGATCGCGGTCAGCGCGCCACCATTGGTGGGATTTATCATCAGCGCCGAGGCCCTGGGTGGCATGCTTGCTGGTGGCTTGTTGAGTTGTGTATTAATGGCACTGATGATGGCAAATGCCGGCGGTGCCTGGGATAACGCGAAGAAGTTCGTCGAAAAGGGCAATCTCGGCGGCAAGGGTACCGATACGCATGCGGCAACCGTGGTTGGCGACACCGTCGGTGACCCTTTCAAGGACACGTCAGGGCCTTCGATGAACATCCTGATCAATGTCATGGCAATCGTCAGCCTGGTTATTGCCCCGCTACTGGGCTAACCGGACAACCTGCAGGTAATAAGGGGTAGTGCTTGCACTACCCTTTTTTTATATCCCCGCAGGGTAAATGTTTTTTCCTGTTTTTTACGCTATTCTGCAAAACCCGTAATCGATTAGAGGTGAAGTGCTAACCGCATCACCGTATCGAATGAAACCATAACCAGAATCACGTGGAAGCAAAACATGAGTTCCAAGAATGCATTTTACGCACAGTCCGGTGGCGTCACCTCAGTCATAAACGCCAGTGCCTGTGGTGTTATCGAAACCTGTCGCCAGCAAGGCGATAAAATCGGCAAAGTGTTTGCCGGTCGAAACGGTATCATCGGGGCATTGTCAGAAGAATTGATCGATACCTCACGCGAATCCGATGCCGATATTGCGGCGTTGAAAAAAACTCCCTCGGGTGCTTTCGGCTCTTGCCGGTTCAAGCTTAAAAGCCTGGAAGAAAACCGGCGTGAATACGAACGTTTGATAGAAGTGTTCAAAGCACATGATATCGGCTACTTCTTTTATAATGGCGGCGGTGACTCTGCCGACACCTGCTTCAAGGTTTCGCAGTTGTCTGAAACCATGGGTTTCCCGGTGCAGGCAATACACATACCCAAAACCGTGGATAACGATTTACCGATCACCGACAATTGCCCCGGTTTTGGCTCGGTCGCCAAGTACATCGCAGTTTCTGCACTCGAGGCTTCTTTTGACGTTAAATCAATGGCCAAGACGTCGACCAAGGTATTCATTCTCGAGGTCATGGGGCGCCATGCCGGATGGATCGCTGCCGCAGGCGGCTTGATCGAAGATTACGGCATTCCGGTACTACTGCTGTTTCCAGAGGTGGATTTCGATCACGACAAGTTCGTAAAGGCGGTGCAAGCCAGGGTCGATGCTCACGGTTATTGCACAGTCGTGGTTTCCGAAGGTGCGCGTAACGCGGATGGCAGCTTCCTGGCCGAGCAGGGCACCCGGGACGCCTTCGGGCATGCGCAGCTTGGTGGCGTTGCCCCGGTTGTTGCCGACATGATTAAACAGGCGCTTGGTTACAAGTTCCACTGGGCCGTGGCCGACTACCTGCAGCGCGCGGCACGTCACATCGCCTCTGCTAGTGACCTCGAACAGGCATATGCATTAGGCCGGGCCGGCGTGGAAATGGCGCTGGCGGGGAAGAATGCAATCATGCCGACCATCGAACGGGTTTCGAACAATCCCTACCAATGGCAGGTCGGTAGTGCGGCCCTGGCGGATGTGGCAAATGTCGAGAAGACCATGCCGCTCGACTTTATCAGCGAAGACGGCTTCGGTATAACCCAGAAATGTCGCGACTATCTATACCCGCTGATCCAGGGTGAAGCTTATCCCGACTATGATGATCGCGGGATGCCGCGTTACGTAGTACTGAAAAACCAACTGGCGGATAAAAAACTCGACAATTTCGATCTCTAATGCACAGAATTGAATTTTCCGGATGACGCCTGACTCGCCTGTAAAATCGTACCTGTTTAGTTATAATCACCGCCCCTATCACCGAGTGCCCTTATCATGATCCTGGACCGGGTTAGCAGCGGTACCAACATACCCGATAACGTCAACGTCATTATCGAGATTCCTTCTCATAGCGATCCGGTCAAGTACGAGGTCGATAAAGACACCGGCGCGATGTTCGTTGACCGTTTCATGGGAACGTCAATGCACTACCCCTGTAACTATGGTTATGTCCCGCAAACCCTGTCCGAGGATGGAGATCCCGTCGACGTACTGGTAGTAACACCGATCCCGGTAATCAGTGGCTCGGTAATCCAGGTCAGGCCGCTTGGCATGCTATGCATGACCGACGAAGCCGGCAAGGATTCGAAGATCATCGCGGTGCCGATCGATAAGCTTTCGAGCCTGTATTCGGGCATGAATAGCGTTCACGACCTGCCCAGATCCCTGCTCGATTCGATCGCGCATTTCTTCGATCACTACAAGGACCTGGAAACCGGCAAGTGGGTCGAGATCGACGGCTGGGTCGATACCGATGCAGCCAAGCAGGAAATCCTCGACTCCATCGAACGTTACAACGCCGAATCCACCTAGTCGCCTTCACCACGAACTTTAAAAAATCCCTTCGATCGGCGCGGACACCGGGATGTCTTTTCAGAATCGCCGTACCGATGCGTCGGACCGATACATCCATGTAGGCTCGCGCGCAACATCCCTGTTGCGCAGCGTTCTGAAAAGAGTTTCCGCTGACCACACCTTAGTAATTTCAGCTGTTGAAAATCAGTTTTTGAACCCTTTTCTCGAGGATTGGTAAAAAGCTTGGAAGGCAATCGAGGAAGCTCCTTTCGACGTAAAGGCTGGGTGCCGAAGAAGCGCTGATTTTAAAGGGTCAGGCCGCAGGGATGCGGCCTGTGGCGAGTCGAGACATGGATGTCGAGTCTCGCCTTGCCCTTTAAAATCAGCACTTTTTCGGGAAGCCGTAGGCCACCCAGTCAGTCGCAAGGAGCCTCCTCGGTTGACTTGGATCGCAATGGACCGGTGTCCGCACCGTTCGAAGGCGATTTTTTTAAAGCCTGTGGTGAAGGCCGAAGCGGCTAGGTGGAGGCGCTGTTGTAGCGTTCGATGGAATCGAGGATTTCCTGCTTGGCTGCATCGGCATCGACCCAGCCG
>JARFPR010000284.1 GCA_029288195.1 Gammaproteobacteria bacterium
AGGAAACAGAAGACTATTTATGTCCCAATGAAGTTTTATGGGATAACGAACAAAAGGTGCCTAAAACAAAGAAAGCCATAATACTTGAGAAAATTATTACGACGATAATACTACTTTGATTTGAGAGTAATTTTTCGAGCAGTAACATAATACAGGTACCGACCAGGATGCCGATAGCGTTACCAAGAATCTGCCGTGTACACTCACTAACTGACTTATAATAATGAGCAATTGCACTCTTAGACAATTGCACGAAGGCCAACAGAATCGTCGAATAGCCTAACATATGGACGAATAGACTGCCCCCTAACTCGACTGATAAAAGCATACTAGAGGCAAAGAGCATTGCACCCAGAATCACGAAGTCAACCAACCGATGTAGTCGTCTTGAAGTAGATTTTCGTAGATCAAACACTGTTCACTTCCTTGTTATTAGCCCTGTTTGCGGCTCTATATAGTGGTTTCAGATGGAAATGCAAGGATTCTCGAATCTCTAAGTTGACGCAGGTCACCAACAACGACAGTAAGAGTCGGTAGTTGACTAAATCCCTGGACATCTTGAGTATCTACTTCTGGCCGTCAGCGGACCCCAATTAATCGTTTCCGAGCGCCCGCTCTGTTACTAAATAGCAGGCACAAAGCTCACTATGCCCGGCATTTCGATGTCGTACAGCTGCAAGTGCTAACAAACAATACAATGAAAAAATGTTACATAGCTCAGGTTTTTCGCATCCGCCAAATGGGTATACTGGGCCTATGGAAAAAGCAATACCTTCAATTCAGTACGTGCGCAAATTAGCGGAAGAAGGCAATTCAGGTGCCCAATTATTATTGGGATATAGACTAAAGACCGGCAAAGATGTAGATCCCGACCTGGAAGCTGCTGCGCAATGGTTTAGAAAAAGCGCTGACCAGGGAAACGCTTGCGCGCAGTACCTGCTTGGGTCGGTATACGAAAATGGTGAGGGTGTTGCGAAAGATGACGCGTCCTCGTACCTGTGGTATTTATGTTCAGCAAAACAAGATAATCAAGACGCCCAACTTCGCCTCGGGCAGAAGTTTCTGCATGGCCTGGGTGTCATACAGAATCGCAAAGAGGGACTGAAGTGGCTGCTAAAAGCGGTCTACGCTGGCTACGACGAGGCCCAGTTGTACCTGGGAATAGCCTATTTCAATGGTCATGGAGTCGAAACTGACTATGCCAGGGCCGGAATTTTATTCAAGCTGGCCGCGACTCAAGGAAATACCAACGCGCAAGGATTTCTCGGCTGGATGTGTCTGAAAGGCCTGGGCACCCAGCAGGATAAGAATAAAGCAATTCGCTGGTTTTTAAGATCCGCCGAACAGAATAATTCAACCGCACAAATTGGATTAGGTATCAGTTTCATGAATGACGACTCGGGCTCGTTTCCCGACCTGATTAGCAGCTACTACTGGTTCAGGTTGGCAAAAATAAACGGGGGTCGAAATTCCGATACCTGGCTGGATTATCTGACCGAATGCATGAGTAAAAGTCAGATCGAACAGGCGGAACAGCGGGTAAACGATTGGTTGGCCGAACAATCAGAAGAATCAGAAGAATCAGAAGAATCAGAATCTTAGAATCGGTATAACCGACTCCCGGATCACCCCTGTCGAGATTGAGATTCAAGTCCTCCCGGACTCGCCGCCTCATTGTGTAGATTCGTCTTTATTCTTTCGTACAATGTATTAAATGATAGCGCACGCTTCATCATGACTTTAACCAGTAAAAAATTTCCTACGGATCACCACGGCTGGGCCGAACTCCTGCCCCGGCGCCAGGCAAACCCGCCGCTGCAAGGTGCCCACCGGGAACCCTGGGTCGTCGTCGGTGCAGGATTTACCGGCCTGGCCTGTGCACGCCGCCTGGCCACATTACATCCGCAACAGAATATTCTATTGCTGGATGCGCGATGTGTGGGCCAGGGAGCTTCGGGGCGCAATTCCGGCTTTGTTGTTGCCACCAGCCAGTTCCCGGGCCGGCTCGACAAGTCCCGACTTGAAAACTACCGTCGCATCAATCGCATCAACCAGGCCGGGCTGGAACTGTTGAGTGCGCAGGTCGAGCACCACGCAATCGACTGCCAATGGCGTCGCGAGGGCTTTATTCATACCGCTGTCGACCGCAGGGCGCTGCAGGAGTATGAAAACTTCCTGCACTACCTGGACGCCCTGCAGGTCGAGCATGAAACGCGTGATAAAGCGGTTTTACATGAGCAGCTCGGCACCAGTCTTTACCAGGCCGGCATTCAAATCGCCGACGGCGCCCTGGTTCAACCGGCCGCACTGGTCTGCGGGCTTGCCGATAATTTACCTTCAAACGTCAGGCTGTTCGAACAAAGTCCGGTGCTTAGTATTGAAGATGGAAAGCCGCTGACCCTGCATCTGGCAAACGCGGAGGTCAAGGCCGACAAGCTCATCCTGGCGACGAATTACGAGGCGCCTGCACTGGGCTTCCTGCGCCCCTATATCGTCGGCAGCACGCTGGCAGGCAGCTTCACGCGCAAGCTAACCGGGGCGGAACTTGCAAGCCTTGGCAGCCTGACAGAATGGGGCGCCATTTCGCTGCACAGCGGCGGCGCGACCTTGCGCCTGACCCGCGACCATCGCATCAGTATTCGTAACACGGCCGAGTATCACGGTTCCGTGCTGCTGTCGGATAAAGAGCTGGCGCAACGCCAGGCGACCCACCGCGCCGCCTTTGATAAACGCTTTCCGCAGCTGGCAAACGTGCCTTTCGAATACGCCTGGTCAGGTGTCGAGGGCATATCCCGCAACGGCACCAATTTTTTCGGTCGGCAACGCGACAGCATTTACCTGGCGGGTGGCTACAATGGTTCCGGGGTCAGTCGCGGAACGGCTTTTGGCACCGCAATCGCCGATTACGCCAGCGGCGAAACCTCGCAAACGGTAAGCGACTGCCTGGCGTCCGCCCCCGGCTCCATGATGCCGCCCCGCCCCCTGCTCGATATCGCGGCATTTTTTACCGTCCGTTCGCGCTTCAAGGGCGTCGGCCTGGATCGCTGACCGAACCTGGCAGCATTATAAAACTGGCTTCGGGTCGATTATCTGCGCGAAAATATCCGACTGGCTCTTTGCCTGACCGAGTCCCAGCCAGTCTGCAATTTCTTCTTCATCGAGAAACGC
Organism: Gammaproteobacteria bacterium; assembly: GCA_029288195.1. Taxonomy (GTDB): domain Bacteria; phylum Pseudomonadota; class Gammaproteobacteria. Next base: position 3,169 of record JARFPR010000284.1, read on the forward strand.
GTCGCCGAGCTGAAAACAGCTTCAATATTTGCAATAGCTTTTTCATCGCCTGGATCGACCTTGCCATCAACTTCGACGATGTTACGCAGAAACCCCAGTATCTCCTGCGACATCAGCTTGAAGTTACAGTCCGGGTTCTCACTGGCAAATTCAGCCATGGTCCGGGCCAGCTCCTTGATAGAAAGTCCGCCCAGGGTTGATTCAATGTACTGCATTCCGGCAGCCACGAATTTCGGATCGTAGCCCCACTCCTCGGCGAAGTAGTCGTGGATTCGCTCGCGTTTCGATGCATCGGCAGACTCCTCGACCGCGGCTACCTTGAGCGCCAGTGGGGCCAGCAAATCGAACAGCCCGAGCGCCAGTACGTCCAGCGGTGTATTGATAAAGTTGGGAATTACGGTCACGCGGCTCGCCATAGCTTTTTTCAGATGACGCGTGATGCCATACCAGGCGCCCCCGGTA
>JARFPR010000069.1 GCA_029288195.1 Gammaproteobacteria bacterium
GGGATAGACTCAAAACGCGATTCCAACTCGCGTTTTGACCCCTGCGGGGTGCCTGCGGCGGCCCAAAATGCTCGCGCATTTTGTCGAACCCTCGATACGTTGCCGTATACACACTTTCCAGGCGAGCTCCTTCGACCACTCGGACATCTCTCCTGATTTTGTTGACTTCAAGTTTTTCTGTTTAAACTCTTAATCCTTCATAACCTACAGGTATTACAGGAGGGATAGACTCAAAACGCGATTCCAACTCGCGTTTTGACCCCTGCGGGGCGCCTGCGGCGGCCCAAAATGCTCGCGCATTTTGTCGAACCCTCGATACGTTGCCGTATACACACTTTCCAGGCGTCCTCCTTCGACCACTAGGACATCTCTCCTGATTAGATATTTGGTGTTATGAACATCAATTTACTGACAGGGCGCGAAGACTACATGATCAACCCGACGCTAGCAATATCCTGTCTCAATACAACGTCGCGAAAATCACTATACGATTTATTCTCCATGAAATCTGGCGGTCGAGACTTCATGATTGGCCCTGGTCTCGAATAAACTCAGCGTTCAATACTGTATAAAAAGTCGGCGCCCTGGTTTTCACCGGATATCGCTTCTGCTTGCCAGCTATCGGATATCTGGTAACGCAGTTTAAGCGAATTGAGTGATTCGACAAGACCAACACCGTAGCTCACGTAAAGCCTCGGCGACAGGTAACGACCCACGACCAGGGAGGCCTGGTCACCGCCATCACTGCTTTCGAGACGCATTTCATCCAGACCGAATTGATCACCGATTGATCTCGCGAGTCGGTCTCCGCCGGCAAGTCCGAGGGCAAGCGCCGCTTTGGCCATCATTTGACCTTCTTCTCCGCTAGCACTTTCGATAGGGCGGCCGAGCAGCAAGTACGACAGCGTGTCTGTCTGGCCCATGGCAGGATTCGAAAACAGCTCCAGCTCGGGTTGCTGGAGTCGGCCTTTGACCTTGATGCCGGCGGTCACATTATTGGTTTTGCGCACTGCTCGTAAATCCAGTCCCGGATTGGTTAGCGGACCACCGGTAAACAGCAGGCGTCCTTGCTCGATATCAAGGCGTTGGCCATAAGCGCGGTAACGACCTTCCACGATATTGATACTCCCCGTTCCCCGGGCAAGCTGGCCCGGTACTTCCTCGATCAACAGCTGACCGCCCAGCTGACCCTCGAACCCGAAGCCGAAGAAATTGACCCGCTCGCCAAGAACCAGTCTAACCCGGGTGGTGATTGTCCATTTCGGTTCTGGTGTCTCAACACCACCTACGATGACAGTGTCGTTAGATACCTGGGCCGCCGTGGTGATGTCTTTCGGTTGCAGCTTGGCATAGGGAATAAGCAGATCACCCTCGATATTGAGCGATCGATTTTGCAGCTTGACCTCCAGGTCGGGCGAGGCGGTCACCGCCGCTTCGGGTATGCGCGAGATCTCGAAGTTATCACCCTTGATACTGATCGTGGTCGGCCAGCCCTCGGACGCATTGAGCCGACTGCTACCCTGTATTGACAAGTTGCCGTCACCGGAGCTGGCAGCGACATCGAAATTGAATTGACCATCACTGTCGCTGGCACCGGTCATTTTGATCCTGTCGATGCTCAAGCCGAGTCTTGGCACCAGCAAAGATGCTTCGAGGATTTCGGCGCGACCACTCAGTTCTGGTTGTTCCAGGGTTCCACCGGCGTCGAAGTCCAATGTCAACCTGCCCTGCATCTGCTCAACTTCCGGCAACAGGGCCTCGATCAACTCTAACTCCTGAAATTCCAGCCTGGCTCTGGCCTGAAGCGGCTGGCTGGCGAAATCCAACGCTAACAATTTCGCACCAGGCAGGTTTAATTGAGCGCTAAGACTATTACCCTTACCCACCAGAATTGCCGAGCTAGCCTCCATGCTACGATCATTCAGGACTATGTCGAGCTTTGCATCACGATATTCCCAGCGCTCTTTTTCGCCTTCCAGTAGCGGGTAACCCAATACCCCCAGTGGTGATGCAAGTTCTATCTTTCCGCGCAGGTTATCGGGCGCCTGAAAATTTAACTCAGCACTGGCATCGAGTAGCCCCTCGACGGTCGTCTGCGGCGGTAGCCACCGTTCAATCAACCTTGAGACATCGAGCCGTTTGCCATCGAATCTAATCTCACTCGGCCAGCCGCGGGCTTTATTGAGCACTGTGCTGCCGCTGGCCGAGAGTTTGCCTTCAGTGGTCTGCGCGTCGGCCCGGTAGAGAACCTTCTCGGGGCTTTCGCTCTGTGCGTTGATATTAAGCTGGTTAAGTTTCAGGTTGAGGTCAGGGATACTCATTGCCGCATTCTGCAGCTGCGCACTGCCCTGCACCTGCGGTTGGCCGAGTGTTCCTGCAAACGTCAAATTCATATCGAGCTGGCCTGTTAATTCCTCGACTCCCTCGATCGCTGCCTCGACCAGGGCCAGATCACCTCCACGTATCCTGGCCTCGGCCTTTAGCGGCTGGTTCTCATAATCGAGCGTCAGCAAATTTGCGCCCGGTAAGCTGATCGTTCCTTCGACCTGGTCCCCACTTTTTAGGCTTATCATCGTATTGGCCTTGATTCCTGTTTCCTCGAGCTGTAACTCAAGCCTGCCTGAACGATAGTCGATGCGTTCGGGTCTGTCTTCTTGTACCGGGAAAGTGATCGAAGCCTCGGGCAGCTCGATCTCGATTCGTCCCAACAGCCGATCGGGTAGTCGGTACACCAGGCTGGCTTCCGCGTTGGTGAGGCCATCGAGTTGAAGCCCGGATGGAATCAATTTCCCCAGTAACTGCAGTGGAAGCCCGCTAACCACGAATTCCATTTGCCAGGTATTGTCCTGGCCATTAACCGAGCTACAGACCTCGCCGCCCGAAAGGCTTTGCAGACAGATAGTTTCAGCGACCAGTGAATCGCGGGACATGCCAATGACGGCAGGCGCCTTGAGCTTCCAGTTGGCAAAATCAGGTGTTTGTATATCGGCTTTTAAAATCTGTCCGCGCCAGCTTTCGTCATCAATTTTTCCGTCGAGCTGGATTTGTACATTCGCTTCCTCGGCAACGATATCGGCCTGCACTCGACTGCTATCTGCGATCAACTTGATCGACTCGAGGAATTGATCCTGAAGTTTGATAGCCCGCGCTTCAAGATTGACATCAAGCTGTTGCCAGCGCCACAAATCGACTGCAACGTCGCCTTTAACCGCAGCTGTCTCGTAACCCGGCAGGCCCAGGGATTTTCCGCTGAATGTCGCCTGCACCGTCGGTGCCTCGCGGGTACCGCTGAGTTGCCCACCAGCCTTGAGTTGCCCTTGCGCTTCAGGGTAAAGCTCGGCCAGGTTGCTGGAATCCAGTGACCAGTCCAGGTCTAACTGTTCACCGATACGCCCGCGAGCGTTGACCCGGGTATCTCCCGAGACGAAATCAAGTCCGGTGATATCGATGCCGTTGTTGCGCCACTGCACATTGCCTTGTAGAGACACCGGGTAATTTCTCAACTCACCTCTTAACTGATTAATATTCACACTGGCAATCAACTCGCCGTCTTCCATGCCACCGTTACTGCTGAGTGTCGAATTTATTTTACCCGGCCACCCGGGTAACAACCTGGCTGGATTGATTGCAGATGACGTGATCTCGGCTTGCCAGTCGAGTGCCGGAAACCAGTTTAATTGCCCGCTGGAAGATATTTCACCGTCTAATGCGCTCAACCTGAGCGAGTCGAAAATCAACCCGTCAAACCTGCGCTCACCGTCAAAATTGCGCATTTCAAAATCTGCTGTGAAAGGTCCTAGTTCGGCAGACTCGGCATCCACCTGCCCGCTGACCAAAGCCGTGGACAAATCGCCATTGGCGGTCAGATTGAAGGCGCCCTGTAGCGCGGGCAAGCCGGGGATAAGCAAGGTAGTATCGAGTGATCCGGAGTCGATAGAGGCTCGCCAGCTCAGTTGATCGAGCAGATCGCGCAGTTCCAGGGTCAGCTTGAGTGGCAGCGGATCCTGCACCTGCTGCGTCAGCGTCGTCGCAGCGAGATCGCCGGCAATTCTCCCGGAACCGTTCACAACTGGACCCGAAGGCAGCCTGGTCTGCCAGCTCAGTTCAATCTCGTGCGGATAGTTTGTGGAGATTTTTAGATCACCCTGCAAGTCGAGCTCGAGCTCCGGGGATTTAATGTCTAATCCTGCAATCTCCAGCCGTTCAGCGTCCATCCGCGCGTTTACCCCGATCTGTTCCAGGCGGTAAGTGGCATCGCCGCGGTTGATAACGAGGCCGTCGATTTGCGCGTTGCTTAATTTCAATGCCAGCGGGAGGTGAATAACCGGAGCAGTGGTGTCAGGTTCAGGCGCATCAGGATCATCCGCGGACCCAGGTAGCGAAACCTCTAGCGCGTCCACCTGTAAGCTGGAAACTTGAATTTCCGCCTTTATCAACGCCCAGGGATCCCAGTTCACCTCGACCTGACGCGCTTTAAAGGCCTGGCCTCTATACTCATACCTGATCCCTAACAGCCTGACCGAGCCGGAAAGATTGCCCGAGATATCGTCTACCGTTAGCGTACCGGGCAAGCGCGAATGGGCTTGATGATATGCCCAACGCAAACCGCTCTCGCTCGCAAGTAGCCAGGTCAGAACACTGAGGACCAGGGCAATTAGCAGGGCGAAGCCGATGAGCGCTGGGCGCTTCATAAGTCAGGCCCTATGTTGAGGTGCAATTGCCAGGACTCGTCATCGCTGATGGCGTTTGCCAGGTCGATACGTACCGGCCCCACAGGAGAGTTCCAGCGCACTCCAAATCCGGCACCGCGCTCCAGGTCGTCATCAAAATCGTCGATGGCATTACCAGCATCATAGAACACGGCAACAGCCCATCTATCGTTGAGGGAGTGTTCAAACTCGAGGCTACCCGTCAGCAGGCGCCTGGCACCGATTACATCACCACTGTCATCCTCTGGGCCCAGGGACCGGTAATCATATCCGCGCACGGTTTGGCTACCCCCGGTAAAGAAACGCACCGACGGGGGTAACTTGTTAAAATCTTTTGTCGAAGTGCTGCCTACACTGCCACGGGCAATGAATCGATTGCTGCGATTCAGCGAGGTAATGAATTTGAGACTCGAGTAAACCTGGCTAAAACTCACGTCGGAACCGAGTCCTTCATCGGCGCCACGCAGAGAGAAATCGAAACGCAGGCCATCGAGGACATAAATAAAGTTTTTGCCCCAGATACGACTCCAGGTAACACCGGGTATTAACAGTGAGGTTTTATCTGAATCATTGCCGATCTCGAAATCTTCCCGCTGGTATTCGAGTGCCAGCGTTTCGCGCCATTCTCCGCGCCTACGGTTCAGACTGACACCGACGGTGCGCAAATCACTGTCGACGTCATCCAGTTCCTCGTTGATTTCACTGATACTGTAAACCAGCTGATCGGTGCGTGGATTAAGCACAGGCACCCGGTAATTGGCTTCCAGATTGTAACCAATTTCGGATACCCCTATTTCACTGTCAAACCGATGTCCCCTGTCGTTAACTCGCGGCTTTTGCCAGCCAAACCGGGTGCGTGCCCCGGTATCGGTGCCATAGCCGAAACCGAACACATAACGGTTTTCCTTGCGCGGGCTTAGCGATACCTCGATCGGAATTTCATTGCTGCCGGGCACAGCCTCACCGGGTGAAACTTCTACCGTTTGAAAGTAGTCGGTATCGTTGAGTACATGCTGCAGTTCGATGAGCTTAGCAAGTGAATAAGCATCGCCTTTCTTGAAGGGCATGTAGCGTTGTAAAAATTCGGCCTGTAATACATCCTGCCGCAATAACACTTCGCCGAAAATAAATCGTGGACCGCCATCGTAGTTGAGATATACGCGTGCGACATAATCCTCAAGATCTATCTCGACTTTGTTTTCGGAAAATGCCGCCCTGAAGTATCCCCGCTCCGAAGCCAGCCTGGCAAGATCTGCCTTAAAGGATTCATATTCCGGATGCGTAAACACATTGCCCGTTTGCAATGCCTGCTTTTGAATTAGCTGCTGAAATTCAGGATCCTGACCCATTTCCGCACTGATGTCGAAATTGAATTCTGCGATGCGCAGAGCTGGGCCGGGATCGATATTGTAGCTGGCTTGCCATTCACCCGATTCGGACTTTTCCAGGCTGGAGCTGACGGTCGAGCGATAGTATCCAAAGGGCTGCAAGGCCGCAGAGATTTCCGGAGCGGCTTTTTTGTGCAGTCTGCGCAGGCGACCATCGCTGATCAGTGGATGGTTTTTCTGCTGTTCGATGCTCAGATAGAGGCGAACATTAGCTTCCAGTATTTCATCTACACCGCTGATTTCGACATTGACAACCGTTTGCGCGCACAGTGTTGTCGACAAAAAATACAATGCCAGCGTGATGAACATAAACCGGGAATCAGGCATCCCGGCTCCGGTAATTATAAAGGTCTGATAACAATGGCTTGAATCGTCGGCCTGGATTGAAAACGAATGATGCCGCAACTCGAGCGGAACTCAACAGCTAACCGCGTTGAGGTTACTATTCTGGATCGGTTTGGCAAACAGGATAATCCGCTCCGGCAAAAAACCTTGTATTAACTTAGGAGGAATTTGACCCGACACTATGGTACAGGGTTTTCCCAATTTGAACGTAAACCAGATAAGTACCCGACTCTATACAGGTTTGTTTTACAGCTGTAAACAAACTCCAACTACGATGTATCGCTATAACCTGCCCCTTATTGATCATAGTCTTAAAGCATTTTCCTGTGAAATCACTTTAAATATTGAAAGTTCTTGAAGATGACCTCTTGTTCCCTATTAAGGTTGAATCAAAGAAATAGCGTTGTACCACCTTTGGTCGGGATGTTATGAAATTCACTAAAACGACATTGCATTTTTGCTAATATAAGTTTTTAAATTTTCGCACCAGGTAATATGCTAACCGTCATCTCGCCCGCCAAAACACTGGATTTTGATACCCCGCCCGTCACCGATGCGTTTACGCAATCATCGCACTTGTCGCAGTCGCGCAAGCTGGTGCGGCGCCTGCGACAGTTATCTGCGACCGATCTTTCGAAGCTGATGCAGGTGAGCGACAACATTGCCGAACTCAACCAGCAACGCTTCAAGCAATGGCGAACACCATTCAGGCCCGAAAATGCGCGGCAGGCTTTGTTTGCGTTCAAGGGAGACGTCTATATCGGCCTGGACGCCTACAGCATGCAACCAGACAACGTCGATTTTGCCCAGGAGCATTTGCGTATCCTCTCGGGCCTGTATGGCGTGTTGCGACCACTCGACCTGATACAGGCCTACCGGCTCGAAATGGGTACCCGGCTCGACACCGAGCAGGGCAAAAACCTGTACCAGTTCTGGGATGGACGGATTACGAAAACGCTGAACCAGGAATTGAGACAATCCGGTTCGAATACCCTGGTTAACCTGGCATCAAACGAGTATTTCAAATCGATAAAACCCAAATTGCTTAAAGCAGACGTCATCACGCCGGTATTCAAGGATTACAACAAGGATAGCTATCAGGTGATCGGATTTTTTGCCAAGAAGGCCCGCGGAATGATGGCACGCTACCTGATCGACCACCGCATCGACGATCCCGAGGGACTCAAGGAATTCAACCGGGAAGGCTATGCATTCAACGCGGACCTGTCCGCTTCAAACGAGTGGGTGTTTACCCGTAGACAGTAGTCTGCGGATAACCCGGTGTTGATTCATGGTAGAGCTTACCCCAACTGCCCATCGTATCCAGTGGATTTCAGGCCTGATCGCGGCTTTAGCCGTGTTGGTGGTTCTGATCGTTTCACCGGGCATCGATAAAGGTGCCTTGAGTACGCTCGAAAGGATTCAAAAACGCGGCTATATCAACATCCTTACGCTTAATAGCGCGACCACCTATTACCAGGATATCGACGGTCCTAATGGTTTTGAGTATCAACTCGCCAACTGGTTTGCCGAATCGATCGGTGTCAAGGCACGCTTCATTACGGTACCGAGTTTTGCTGAACTCTACCCCGAGCTTTTATATGGCACTGGAGACATTGTGGCCGCCGGTTTATCCGGAAACGAATCGAATTCCAACGCCTCCGTCGCCTATGGACCCGATTACTACGAAGTTTCGAACCAGGTACTGTATCGCAAGTTTCGCGCCGACCGACCCAAAAAAGTACGCGACCTGATCGGTGGTTCGCTCAAGGTCGTTAGCGGCACCGCACACGTTGGGCTGTTAACTGAACTCTTGACCCAGTACCCCAAACTGACCTGGTCCGAGGTTGACGATATGGCGACCGAAGAATTGATCGAACAGGTGGAATCCGGGGATACTGACTTCATTCTTGCCGATTCGCATGAAATCGCATTACAGCGCCGTTACTTTCCCGAATTGCGCATTGCATTCGAAATCGGTGATCCGCGCCACTTGCGCTGGGCCTACAATTTCAGCGACGACGATAGCCTGAAGAACGTGATCGAGGCTTTCTTTACGACGATAGAAAAAGACGGCCGCCTGGAACAGTTGATTCATCGTTATTACAGTCATGTCGCCCGCTTTAACTATTCGGACATAAGCACCTTTACCCAGCGTATTGAAAGCCATTTACCGCGATACGAAGCACTTTTCAAAAGAGAAGCCAAGACCGTAAATCTTGACTGGCGCCTGCTTGCCTCGATTGGTTACCAGGAATCACTCTGGATCGAACGGGCCAAGTCGCCGACCGGCGTGCGCGGATTGATGATGTTGACGCAAGCGACCGCAAAACAGATGAAGGTTAAAAACCGTCTCGATGCGGCCGAGAGCATTCGCGGCGGGGCAAAATATATCGCCAGGGTGTTATCCAGGGTGCCAGAGCATATTCCCGAACCTGACCGCACCTGGTTTGCACTCGCCGCCTACAACGTCGGCCTTGGCCACGTCGAGGACGCCCGCATCATCACCAGGAAACGGGGTGGCGATCCGGACCGCTGGATAGACGTCAAGGAAAACCTGCCGTTGCTGGCGCGCAAGAAATGGTACAAGGACACCAAGTATGGCTACGCACGGGGCTGGGAACCGGTCAAGTACGTCGAAAATATTCGCCAGTATTACGAATACCTGATTGGATTCGAAACCCGTGCGCTGCGCGA
>JARFPR010000073.1 GCA_029288195.1 Gammaproteobacteria bacterium
GCCATCGAGCAGGCACTGCCGACTTCACCCTGGCAGCCGACCTCGGCCCCCGAAATCGACGCATTTTCCTTGTACAAAATGCCGATCGCTCCCGCGGTCAGCAAGAAACGTACGATACCATCGTCTTCGGCCGCCGGGTAAAAGTGCTGGTAGTAATGCATGACCGCCGGAATGATTCCCGCGGCACCGTTGGTTGGTGCGGTTACCACGCGCCCACCGGCCGCATTTTCTTCGTTGACGGCAAGCGCCCACAGGTTGACCCAGTCCAGCGTCACCAGGGGATCTTTATAGGTAATCCCGGGTTGTCCTCTCAATTTGCGATGCAAATCTGCAGCGCGTCGCCTGACCTTCATGCCGCCCGGTAAAATGCCCTCGTTACGACAACCATTGTTAACGCAACTGCGCATTACTTTCCAGATCTCGAGCAGCCCATTGCGAATGTCTTCTTCACTACGCCAGGCTTTCTCGTTTTCCATCATCACATCGCTGATCGACATATCGTGGTTGGCACAATGGATCAGCAGGTCGACCGCGCTTAAGAATGGATAAGGCAGTTTAGTATCGTCCTCGACGATACGATCGTTGCCCTGTGCGCTTTCGTCGACGATGAAACCGCCGCCCACCGAGTAGAAGGTGGATCTTCGCAGTTCTTCGTTGTTTGCATCGAAAGCACAAAAAGTCATACCGTTGGAATGAAATGGCAGGGTTTCGCGACGATGCATGACCAGCTGCTTATTTTCGTCGAACCCGACCAGGTGCTCGCCAAACAGGTTCAATTGCCCGCTCGATCGTATCGACTCCAGCCGCGATTCGACACTGCCGGTATCGATCGATTCAGGCAGTTCACCCTCGAGACCCAGCATCACCGCCTTGTCGCTGCCGTGCCCCTTGCCGGTGGCACCAAGCGAGCCATACAGGTCGGCTTTAACCTTTGTCACCTCGCCCAGTAAGTTATCCTGCTTGAGGCCCTGAACGAATTTTTGCGCGGCACGCATTGGCCCGACCGTGTGCGAGCTCGACGGGCCGATACCAATTGAAAACAAATCAAAAACGCTAATCGCCATCCGCCAATCCTATCTCAGTGCAAGGCCAGAGTATAACGCCAGAGCTGGGCATTAAATGCACCAGTATGCTTGCTGGAAACGCCGCGTTGTTGCCTGATTACGTTTCGTCGTCGGCGTAAGCCGACAGCGGTGGGCAGGAGCAGATCAGGTGTGTGTCACCGAAAACATTATCCACCCGGCCCACGGGCGACCAGTACTTGTAGGCCCGCAGCGAAGCCAGCGGGTAAGCGGCCTGTTCGCGGCTATAAGCATGACTCCATTCGTCTGCACAAACCATGTCAACCGTGTGCGGTGCATTTTTCAGAGGATTGTCTTCGGCATCCATGCGGCCTTCCTCGATTTCACGAATTTCATTTCGAATCGAGATCATCGCCTCGCAAAAGCGATCGATTTCCTCCTTGGATTCCGACTCGGTCGGCTCGATCATTAAGGTGCCGGGGACCGGGAATGACATGGTCGGGGCGTGAAAACCATAGTCGATCAGGCGCTTGGCGATATCATCCACGGTGATTCCGCTATCTTTGACCACGCGAGTATCGATAATACATTCGTGCGCAACCAGCCCATTGGGCCCAGTGTAGAGTATCGGAAAATGGTCGTTTAAGCGTTTCGCAATATAGTTCGCGTTTAAAATAGCGGTTGCGGTTGCCTTGGGTAAGCCGACACGTCCGAGCAGCGAGATGTATGCCCAGCTGATTGGCAGGATACCGGCACTGCCAAACGGGGCAGCAGAGACCTTGTTGATTCCACCGTTGTGGTTCTGGCTGGTGGATGGCAGGAATGGTTTCAGATGTTCCCTGACACCAATTGGACCGACGCCGGGACCCCCGCCTCCGTGCGGAATACTGAATGTCTTGTGCAAATTCAGGTGCGAAACGTCGCCACCGAACTTACCCGGTGCGCAAACTCCGACCATCGCGTTCATGTTGGCGCCGTCGATGTATACCTGGCCGCCATGCTGATGGATGAGTTCGCAGACTTCGGTCACGTCGTCTTCGAAAACACCATGGGTCGACGGATAGGTAATCATGATCGCGGCCAGGTTTTCGCTGTGCTTCTCGCACTTGGCCTTGAGGTCGTCCATATCGATGTTGCCTGATTTCGCGCTGCCGACAACGACCACTTTCATGCCTGCCATTTGTGCCGAGGCAGGGTTCGTGCCATGTGCCGAAGCCGGGATTACGCATATATTGCGATGTCCTTCGCCGCGACTCTCGTGGTAGGACTTGATTGCGAGCAGGCCGGCATATTCACCTTGCGCACCCGAATTGGGTTGTAGCGAAATGGCGTCATAACCGGTACAGGCGCACAGCATCTGCTCGAGTTCTGTAATCAATTGCTGATAACCCTGGGCCTGGTCCAGCGGAACGTAAGGATGGATACGACCAAAGCCGGGCCAGGTTACCGGGATTAATTGTGTTGCCGAGTTCAACTTCATGGTGCAGGAACCGAGTGGAATCATGCTTCGATCGAGCGCGAGGTCCTTGTCTGCGAGCTTGCGCATGTAACGCATCAGGTCGGTTTCGGAGTGATGACTGTTGAATACCGGATGGGTTAGGTATTCACTGGTTCGTACCAGTCCCGGTGGCAGACTGCTGCCGGCCTTCTCGTCCAGCGCGGTCACCGTGACCTGGTCGCCGTGATCGTGGGTAAACACGTTAAACAGGGTTTTAATGTTTGCACGGGTGGCAATTTCGTCCAGCGAAATTCCGATGGTAGAGCCGTCAACCTGGCGCAGGTTGATTTTTTCTGCTCGTGCCGCGGCCATGATGAACTCGGTTGCATTGCCGGTTTTTACGGTAATGGTGTCGAAGAAATGCTCGGTTTGAACGTCCAGTCCGAGTTCGCGTAATCCTGCGGCGAGCAATACCGTCAGACGATTGATGCGTTGGGCGATGCGGCGAAGTTCTGCGGGCCCGTGGTATACCGCGTACATGCTTGCCATGATTGCGAGCAAGGCCTGGGCGGTACAGATATTACTGGTCGCTTTTTCACGACGGATATGCTGCTCGCGGGTTTGTAGTGCGAGCCGCAATGCCGGTTCATTGCGACTGTCCTGGGAAACACCGATCAGGCGGCCCGGGAGCGACCGTTTATAGGCTTCGCGTGTTGCCATGAACGCCGCATGTGGTCCGCCATAACCGAGCGGTACCCCGAAACGCTGTGAGCTGCCGACCACGATATCGGCGTCGAATTCTCCGGGTGGAGTCAGTAGTGTCAGGCTGAGCAAATCCGCCGCGACCGCGACCAGCCCCTGCTTTTCATGAACCTGCTTTACCAGCTCACTATAATCGTGAATTTCGCCGGTGGAACAGGGATATTGCAACAGAACACCAAACAACTCGGGGTTCTCCGCAGCGTTGAAAGCATCACCGATGACACACTTGATGCCCATATGCCTGGCACGATTGGTAACGACTTCGATGGTTTGCGGGTGGCAGCTGTCGGCGATATAGAAAACATCGCTTTTGCTTTTCGACAAACGGTGGCACATGGCCATGGCTTCGGCAGCCGCGGTAGCCTCATCGAGAACCGAGGCATTGGCGAGTTCCATCCCGGTCAGATCGCTGATCATGGTCTGAAAATTGAGCAGGGCTTCGAGTCGGCCCTGGGAAATTTCGGCCTGGTAGGGGGTATAGGCTGTATACCAGGCTGGATTCCGTAACAGGTTTCGTTCAATTACGGTAGGCGTATGCGTATTGTGATAACCCATACCGATAAACGTCTTAAACAACTGGTTGCGAATCGATATCTGGTAAAGGCGATTCAGCACCTGGCGCTCAGAGAGACTGGCCTTGACTTCGAGCGGCTTGCGTCGGCGAATCGATTCAGGAACGACCTTGTCGAGCAGTTCGTCGACACTTTCCATGCCCAGTTCGGCGAGCATCGCGGTTTCGTCTTCTGCTCCGGGACCTATATGACGGCGAATGAAACCGTGGAAAATATCGAGATCCTTTAACTTGAGGTCAGGATTTGGCATGGCAAGATTCCTTTGTTCAGCGGCTTATCAAATTAATCTTAGTTTCCAGTAGCTTTCTGCGTTGCCCTGGTTCAAGCGTCATATTAACACTAAAAATAGGGCTTCACGCTAGTCATTGTCGAGGTTTAAAACCAGTTGATCGGTCACCCATTGTTTAACAAACCCCGCCGCCACCATGGCGACCTGCTGTTCATCAATCCATTCGAGCAGACCTTCACAAATTGTGGCAAAGTTTGCGCCGCTGGCTGCCTGTTCGATGGCCCAGGCCTCGTGAACTTCGAGTGAGCGCCACTGGATTTTTAGCTCACGGCGCCAAAGCATCCAGCGACGCGGAAAATCATCCCGCTGCTTTTGCGGTACCCCGCTACCCGAATCCAGTGCGTCTTCGATTAGCGGCACGTTCCAGAACAGATCGAGCCAGAGCAGTGCTGGTTTGAATTTGAAGCTAAGGCCCGGCCAGGCATCGGCCGGAACGGCTGCCATATCCTCGAGCTGGAGTAACTGCGCGCTGTCGGCTGCATCGAAGACCGTGGTTTGTGCCCATTCGTAACGCGCCAATTCCTCCAGGAACTCGGCCTCCTTACCGCGATAAATGTCGCGTAAATAGGTCGGCAGATTTTCACCGAACCAACGCACCGAGGGATGGGAAGACGGAAAATGTTTCAGATAATCCAGCGCCATGTTTTCGAAGGCTTCTCGTTGGAGGTACTTTTCCAGCGCGGAATAGTCGACGGCAAGGCAGTCGATCAGGCGAATTCGATAGGCGTTGTAGTAAGTACCGAGTCGGTGTTCCGCAATCGCATTCTCGGTGCTGATAATATCCTGTTCGATATCTTCCGTCCCTTCGATCAGGTAGTCCTGGAAGCGCAGCTGCAGGTCACGTAAATGAGACATCGTCAGGCCTGGTAATAGGGTTCGGCAATTCGACGAGCCTGGTCCAGTTCGGCCAGTACCTGGTCGAGCCCGGGGATATTGCCATCGCGTTCAATCATGGTTGAAACCGGCCCGAAACGCTTCGCGGTTTCTTCGTAAAGCGCCCATACGGGATCGATAATGTCCTGATCGTGAGTGTCGATGATCAGGTTGCCATCATTAGTATGGCCGGCGAGGTGGTGCTGCCATACCCGGTCGACTGGCACCCCCGCGAGGTATTCGACCGGGTCGTAGTGGTGGTTGTAGCTGCTCACGTAGATGTTGTTGACATCGAGCAGCAGGTAGCAATCTGCCTTGTCTGCAATTGCTGCCAGAAACTCCCATTCGGGCATCGCGTCTTCACAGTAAGTGATATAACTCGACAGGTTTTCGATCAGCATTTGTTGACCGAGAAAATCCTGTACTCTCGATATACGTTCGGCGACATGATTGATGGCTTCCTCGGTATATGGCAGTGGCAGTAAATCGTGCATATTTTTATGGTCGACACCGGTCCAGCAGAGATGGTCGGAAAACCAGCGCGGCTCTATCCGCTCGATTAATGCTTTCAATTGTTTCAGGTATTCATAATCAATCTCGTCGGTAGTGCCTAGCGACATCGATACGCCGTGCATGACCATCGGGTAATCCTGACGGATTGCATCGAGGAAATAGAGCGGCTTGCCACCGTCGATCATGTAGTTTTCGCTTAAGACTTCCAACCAGTCGATATTTTTCGGCCTGCGTTCGAGGATATCCTGGTAATGTTCAGCGCGCAGACCCAAACCGAATCCGAGAAAAGGTTTTTCCGAGGGCTGTGTCATGGATGAAAGTCCGGGCTTGAAACGGGTTTTATTGTATCTAGCGGGCAAAAAAAATGCACCGACAGGGTCGGTGCATTTTTAAAAGCTGAGAAATACAGCTTAGGCTTCGAAATTACCGCCCGCTGCTTCGCATTCAGTCTTGGTGCGCTTAACCCATCCCTGTCCTGCACAGGAGTTTTGACCCGCACAGCTGGTGGTTGCTGTAGCACAGGCGCTGGTGCCTTTGCAGGAATTGACATTGAAACACTTGCCGGCTTTTTCGGCAGCGGAAGCACTCATAGGTGCAACGGCGAACATGGCAGCTGCAGCTGCAGCAAGGGCGATCCCGGTGGTTTTCTTAGCTGTATTCATTAATTTATCCTCACGTTTTGAATGTTGGTTGTACTGGTTTTTTTCCCCATTACGCGAGCTTAGAGGAACCGATTTTCGATTAAGTTCAGAAAATTTGGCAGTTTTTTGAAAAAATTTACTTTTGCGAGGTTTAGTGGAACTTTTACTGATATCGCCGAATGATCAGTTCATTGCCTCTTTGTACCAGTTCGAAATGTTTCAATACGTTCATTCCGAGTAGAATTTCGTCGACGCCCATGCCTGGAATAATACTGGCATTGACGTCGTAAAGTTCAATGTCTCCAATTGAGAGTTGATCGAGCCGGGTCAGGTACGCGGTAGTGAGTCCGTTTGCCGTCGATACCGAGGTTGCAGGACCCGCTTTCAATCCCAGTTCCTGCTGCAGTTCTCCAGGTATTGCCGTAATCGTGGCACCGGTATCTACCAGGAAGGTTACCTTGAGGCGGTTAATCTCGCCGTCAAACTTGTAGTGACCATTGCGATTGCGTATCAGCACCACTTCCTGGAAGTCAGTTGTTTGCAGGGTTGAAATTGACTGGTTAGGATTGCTTTGCCGATCAAGAATTTTAGAAAAAACGAGCGCCAGCAGTAAAAATCCAAGAATCCACGCTGCGGCAGTGAACATCATGCCGAGTTTTTTAGTAGAATGGGGCATTGCACTATAACTTAGTGTCAATTCCTTGAAATTCAATATAGGGCGGGTTCAATGTCGGGAAACAGTTTCGGCAAATCATTTGTAGTGACATCGTTTGGTGAAAGCCACGGCACTGCTATCGGCTGTATCGTAGACGGCTGCCCGCCCGGACTTGCACTCGAGGAATCT
>JARFPR010000074.1 GCA_029288195.1 Gammaproteobacteria bacterium
CGAATAGCGACCATCAGCGCCGGTCGTGTCATGACCAAAACCCTGGAAAGCCTTGTCGCGCGAACCTCCGCCAGAATCGCCGCGATGCAGGTAACGCCCCTTAACGTCGCATTGCCAGATTTCGACGCGTGCTCCGCTGACAGGATTGCCGTTGCGATCCAGTACCCGCCCGCCCAGTTCAACGACTTCGCCACCGGCCTGCTCGACTACACCCGCAATTCTAACGAGATCGTTATCATCATCGGCAAAACGCATTCCCGCGGTCGGATAAAATGGACCTTCGCTTCCAGGTGGTGTCGATTCAGCGACTGCAGCCAATCCGGAAACCGGCATTGCAAGCATGCCGATAATCAGGTCTCTGCGTCTTCGATTAACTGGATCTTTCATTTCGCTGGTCCAGGGATTGCTGGGTTGTGTCAGTGTACCGCAAATTTGAAACCGATATAAAC
Organism: Gammaproteobacteria bacterium; assembly: GCA_029288195.1. Classification (GTDB taxonomy): domain Bacteria; phylum Pseudomonadota; class Gammaproteobacteria. The sequence goes on from JARFPR010000074.1 coordinate 450, forward strand.
ATCATCGATTGAACAGCTGGATAGATCCCGGATTCAGGCGATATCAGGGTGTTGCCAAGCGATAGGATTATGCGACAATGCTTCTTTTGTCTTACAAATTAATGTTATGAGCAATACTGATCTTTTGGCTAGTCTGCAGGCCAGCTTTATCGGGCGTGACACCGAATACCCAACCGTCGATGGCAAGCGCGGACCACGGATTTACCTGGATTCAGCAGCATCCACGTTGATGATGGCACCCGCTTACGATGTCGGCCACGAATTCCTGGTGCACTACGCGAGTACCCACTCGGATCTGCATTACGCCGCGCGCGGTGCCTCGCATGCCTTTGAATGGGCGCATGAATCGGTGCTCAAATTTGTCGATGCCGATCCTGACCAGTACTGCAGCTTCTTCGCCGGCAGTGGTGCGACCGCGGGCTTCAACCGCATGGCAGCCAGCCTTTCCCGCGCGCGTCCGGAACGTGACATCGTACTGGTATCGGAGATGGAGCATCATTCCAACGATCTGCCGCACCGGCACCATTGTTCGCATGTGGTTCATGTTCCCTGCCTCGGAGAATTTGAACGCTACGGCGGTCTCGACATGGATCGGTTACGCGAAATATTTGACGAACATGGTGAAAAGATCAACTATATTGCGGTCACCGGCGCGAGCAATGTTTCGGGTGCTATTACTCCGCTTGCAGAAGTGGCTAAACTTGCCCATGCGGTAGGCGCTTACCTGCTGGTTGACGCCTCACAAATGATCGCGCATGCACCGGTCAGCATGAACGACGCTGATATCGACGTGCTGGT
>JARFPR010000102.1 GCA_029288195.1 Gammaproteobacteria bacterium
CCCCCCACCACCTCCCCCTGCCCGCCCCCCCCCCCCGACCCCCCCAACCCGCCCCCCCCACCCTCAATTCCTCCCCCAACTACACCCGCCCGCACACCCCCCCCCCCGGAACCCGGGACCCCGGCGTCGCCTCTACCCCACCCTCTGGCGCCGCTGGAACCAGCAACACATCAACCGCAGCTGCCGGACGAGCCTGCGCCAGGCCGATTAACGCGGCCAGGGGACCGACGAATTCCGACGATATATCGACCAGCGTATCGTCACTGATCAGTATCGGATTTTCATCACCTGCAGTGTAAGTGATCCTGCGGCGCGCGGCCTCGGCCGGATCCAGCCCGTTGACGATCGCTGAATTCAATATCAAATCGTATACCATCGCCACATCGGAAGTCAGCTGAGCGGCAGTTGGGGCATCCAGCGGAATCGCGTTGTAGGGCACGGTCGTGAAATACGGAATCGTGCTGACATTGGGGATGTTGGCCAGCACACCCTTGTTACCGGGAGATGCTCCGGTCAGGGCTGCTACCAGGCCAGGATAAACCGCTGCGAAGGTCGCAGTCGGTGTTGCATCACCAAAGCCGGTACCGAAAGTCGGATTATCAGTGCCGGGAGATCCGGCCAAGGCGTTCAACAGGACATCGTTGTTTCCGACCCACAAGACGAAAAAAGTCGGTGCACGCGCCACCGCGTCGCCAATTATGCTGCTACCCGCAGGACCGGGTGACGTGGCGAAGCGTACGTAAAAGGGATTGGCCGTCGGCGGCATCGCGGCAAGGCCCGCCGGATCGCCATAGCTGGTCAGGCTGAAATGAAATGACTTGGCCGAGGGCACGCCGAAGTTGTTGAACAGCATGCCTGGCATAGGCACCAGGTTGGTGGGCACTGACGGAGTGATCGGCACCGGCGTCAGCGGACGCTCAGGATCACCAGTCGGAGCCGCCACCAGTCGGTCGGCAACGGTCGTGGTCGGTATCCCGACAAAGCTGCCCGTGGCATCGGCCGACCTCAGCGGCTGCGCGAAAGCGCCGCCGCCCGCGAAGGCAAACTGCTGTGCCATGATTGCCGGGTAAGAATTCACCTGGCCATGCCGGTATAGAGCGCTATCGGCATAGCCCGCGGTCAAAGAGTCACCGATCGCAACAAAGGTTGAAAAATCGGCAGAGCCCGGGTCAGGGTCTTCGCTGGAATTTCCGGAAATTTCGGTACCGCAACCGACGATCAACGCCGCCACGGCAAGGCTGAACAAGCTTTTCTGTATTAGAAATTTCATCACTACTTCCCCTAATACCGGTAAGTCAGGCCGAAGCCGATCGAATTCGCGGCCGAATCGTAGTCACCGCTGAACGGGATCGTAAATCCGCCCTCTTCATAATAATCATAGGAGTGCTCTTCATCATCGAAGGTCAGGATCAGCACAGATATATCTATCTCGAGATTCTTCGAGTAGTGGTAAGTCGCGCCGCCCGTGTAACCAATCGAATCGCCTCGCGGCGTGATCGGCTCGAACGAGCCATCCGGAATCGGTGTATCGTCGAAATATATACCGCCACGGAATGTCCACTTGTCGTTATAACGGTATTGCGCGCCGAAGCGATAGATGTTGGAGTCTTCGTATAAACGCGGGTTGTCGGAATCGAGACCCGTATCAAATTCGACCAGCAGCGTGTCGAACACATCCCAATAGGTGCGATTGATATCAAAGGCGAGGGTCAACTTGTCGCTGTATTTATAGGCAATACCGATCGTGAGTTCGGCTGGCAACGGCAGATCGGCGTCGAATTCGGTTTCTGCCGGAAAAGCACCCTGCAGCGCGGGCGCAATATCACTGAACTCGGCGTCCTCGCCGCGCGCTTCGACTATTACCTCGGAGCGATAGCTGGCGCCAAAGGTCAGCTTGTCGTTGATCTTGTGCAAAATGCCGAGGTTATAGCCCCATTCGGTCAGGTTCGAGGCTTCAATCGTGACATTCGAACGGTTGCCGTTGGCATCGGTCAGCGAGGTCGACAGGTTGCGGTTGAAGTCGACCATGCCGATGACCAGCGCGGGACCGAAACCGACACTGGTCGACTCGTTGATCTGGTAGCCGATGGTCGGTTGGATGTAAATGGATGCGAGCTCGATATTGTTAACGAGATGCGATCCGGCCCAGTCGGTGGGCCAATCGACCTTGTTGCCGTAGGGTGTATAAATCCCCAGGCCCCAGGAAAGCTTATCCGACAATTTGCTGGTGTAATACGCGTTTACCGGTGTGCCCAGCGGATTATCGGTTTCTTCGTCGACCAGCGTGTCCTGGTTTTCGTAGATTGTTTCACTCGCCAGCAGCGTCAGGCCACCAGTAAAATCCCGCTCGGCTTCGAGCTGGGTCATCGCGCCTGGATTAAAAAATACAACCTCGGCGCTCTCGCTCATCGCGACACCCGCATGCCCCATCGCCAGCGCCTTGTGACCCTGTGTCGCGACCCGGTAGCCGCCGGCATGCACCATGCCGGCAATGCTGAAACCCAGCACTGTAATCATTATTCTTTTCATGAATTGACTCTCTCCCCCCAGGCTGGAAACCTGATCTCGCATATTAATCCCGGGAGTTTGAAGCGGATTGCCGGGTATCTTCCCGTTTTAATGCAACCGACGGTTTTTGTTATATTCCGCGATTAGTCGCAAAATAATACCCTTAAGCTCAGGAAATTCAAACCATTGATTGTTGAAACTACCTACTTGGCTGACAGTGCAATCCACGGTAAGGGCTTATTTGCCAATACCCTGATCACCGCTGGCACTGTAATCGGGTGGCTAAATGGCAGGCCCAGCGAGGCTGACGGTACTTATGTTCTCTGGATTAGTGAAAGCCGGGGTATTGAAGTTCTCTGTGATTTTAAATACATCAATCATTCGGATGATCCCAACGCCTGTTACTACGATGACCTAAGCGTGGTCGCGTTACGCGATATCGAGCCGGACGAAGAAATTACCCACAACTATTTTAGTAACGACTGGTGATTACCTTTACCCAGGTGCTATATTAACGTATCGCTTTCAAGTCCAAGTATGCATGCTTCCATGAACAACACCGAAATCGCCAAGTTCAACATGATCGAACAACAGATCCGCCCCTGGGAAGTGCTCGATCACCAGGTGTTGTCAACCTTAAGCCAGATGAAGCGTGAAGACTTTGTCAGGGAAGCTTACAAGGGGCTGGCTTATGCAGATTGCCAGATCCCGGTCGCCAATGGCGTCAGCATGCTGCCACCGACGATCGAAGGGCGCATGCTGCAGGCCTTGCTGATCAACCCCGAAGACCAGGTACTGGTGGTCGGCAGTGGTGGCGGCTACATCACGGCCTGCCTGGCGCACCTGGCACATCAGGTTACCAGTGTCGATCCCAGCGCTGAAATCATCGACTTCGCCCGGACCAACGTCACCAATAGCGGGCAGGACAATGTCGAATTCCAGCAACTCGGACTGGCACAGATCGATTTCGCCTCCGCTTTCGATGCAATCGCGGTAACCGGCTCATTGCCGAGCGTACCATCGAATTTGAAACTGGCGTTAACAATGGGCGGCAGGATGTTTATTGTCACTGGCCACTCGCCTGTTATGCAGTCGCTACTGATTACCCGTGTCGGTGAAACCGAATGGACCACCCAGTCACTGTTTGAAACAGACTTGCCCCGACTGCGTGCCTAGTTGCCCCGGCAATGCATAGCATCAGCGTAGTGCAACTGGCCGCACAGCTGGAAACTGAGAAACCATTGTTGCTCGACGTAAGGGAACCCTGGGAATACGAGATTTGCCATATCGACGGCAGTATTAATATCCCGATGGAGCATATTCCGCAACAGTTATCAAAGCTGCAAGGGGCCACGGCGATAGTCGTGATCTGCCACCACGGAATTCGTAGCCAGAATGTCATCCGTTTCCTGCAACACCAGTCGGTCGACGGCTTGGTGAATCTCGACGGCGGTGTTGATGCCTGGGCACGTGAGGTCGACCCTGATATGCCGCTGTATTAATCAGATCACAGTTTCTTTATAATTCGCGCGAGCTAAAAACATGAAACTTCTAATGCAAAAACCCTCATTCAAGTTGGTATTACTAATTTTGCTTTCCTGGTGGCAGGCGTCGTCAGCCGAGGATCTTGTTACCGTCTACGGACTCGCGCTAAACAACGACGCCGAACTGATGATTGCAGAATCCAATTACCTGGCTGCAGTCCAGGCACTACCACTGGCTCGTTCCGGACGCAAGCCGCAGATATCTTTGAATGCAAGTGGCAGCACGCGTGAATCGGACAACTCTGAAACCGGGGACAGTGACGTTGATACCGTCGGCTATAGCCTCAACTTGACGCAGTCGCTTTATGACACTGAAACCCAGGGCGATATCAACATCGCCGAAGCCAGCACCGCGGCGGAGCTAGCGCGGTTGAATGCTGCCCGCCAGGCTTTAATCCTGCGGGTTGCAGAAACCTATTTCGAAATTCTCGCGGCCGAGGATAACGTCGAGTTCGCTTATGCCGAACGTACCGCGATTGCACGTCAGCTGGAACAGGCGCAAAAACGTTTTGAAGTGGGACTGATTGCCATTACCGACGTGCAGGAGGCACAGGCTCGATTCGACACTGCCGAAGCGGACGCGATTCTGGCCGAAAACGTACTCGAAAATGCGATCCAGTCACTGGTGGTTATTACCGCCGACTCTTCGATCAAGCAACTGGCACCGCTGGGAGACGACCTCAAGCTATCGCTACCCGACCCGACCACCGCCGAACCCTGGGTTACACTGGCCTTAAAAAATAACCTTGATCTTATCGCGGCACAACAAGATCTTAATGCGGCGCGCTACGAGCGTGACAAAAATTCCAGGAGCGGGTATCCAACCCTCGATCTGACAGCAAGTTACGCGGATAACGATGTCGATGGCGACGAACTCAGAGGTGATTACCAACAGGATGACCTGACCCTGGGTATCGAGTTACAGGTCCCCATCTATACCGGCGGTCGCATTAGTGCGGAGCGAGCCCAGGCCGATTCAAATTTTGTCTCCGCCAAGAACACGCTGCTATTGCAAACCCGGTTGGCTTCACAGCAATCGCGAACAGCCTATCTCGACGTGGTTTCAGGTATAAGCCAGGTGCGGGCACTCAAGCAGGCACTCGATTCGAGTAATATCGCACTCGCAGCAACCCAGGCCGGCTTCGATGTTGGTACACGAACCTCGGTCGATGTGCTGATATCACTGCGCGAAACCTACCGTGCCCAGCGCGACTACGCGCGTTCGCGTTACGACTTCCTGCTCAACAAATTGAGACTGAAACAGGCGGCGGGAATTCTGCAGGAAGACGATATGTTTGAAATCAACCGCTGGTTGATTCAGCAATAGTCGATGGGTGAACAAAGCTCCGTACTATTCAAGGCGAGCGACTACTATTCCCCGAAGTTCTGGCCCATGTGGTGCATTATCGGCCTGCTACGCCTGGTTTCCCTGCTACCCTTTCGCATCGCATTATTCATAGGTCGCCTCGTTGGCCGCTTCATTTACCTGATTACCGGTGAGCGCAAGAAAATAGTGGATCGCAATCTCGCACGCTGTTTTCCCGAGAAATCCCTCGAACAACGCAATCACATCAAGATTGCCTGCTATCAGAATATCGGTACTTCGCTGATCGAGATGGCAATGTGCTGGTGGTGGCAAGCGGACAAGCTGAAGTCCATTGTCGAGATCGAGGGGCGCGAGCACCTCGACGCAGTTCTGGACAGTGGACGTGGCGCGATCTTGTTGACGGGTCACTTCACCAGCCTGGAAATCGGGGCTCGTTTACTGGCGCTATTCATGCCGGTGCAGGTGATGTATCGCACTCAACGCAACCAGCTGTTCGACAGCTATCTCTACACCCGGCGCAGCCAATACTTCGTTAATACTGTTTCGCGCAAGAATACCCGGCAGTTGGTAAAGGGCATCAAGAATAAAATTCCAACCTGGTATGCTCCGGATCAGGATTTCAAGCGCGAGCGAAACGTGTTCGCCCCTTTCATGGGCATCGCTACAGCGACCATAACCGCGAGTTCACGCCTGGCGCAATCGTCAGGTGCCGCGATGCTGCCCTATTATCCGGAACGTAAAAAGGATGGCAGTGGCTACATTCTCCACATCGACCCACCGCTTGAGGACTTCCCCAGCGCAGACGAATTCAAAGACGCCAGCAGCATAAACCAGTCGATCGAAAAGTACGTGCGCGAGTTTCCCGAAAATTACATGTGGATACACCAGCGCTTTAAAACCCGCCCTCCCGGTGAAGCACCCTTCTACCCGTGAGCGGATAAAATGACTGTGCCTTCACCCGGAACTGGATATCGACTGTTATCAATTCCGTTATACCTGTTCTGGATCCTGCACGCGCTGAAACATGGCATCAAACACGGCCTACCGCGCTACCTGACGATGCGAATGTTCGGCCAGGACGGTGGCAGCAAGCAAAGAATTTGGGTGCACGCTTCTTCGGTTGGTGAGGTCCGTGCCGTTACGCCACTGGTTAAGGCGTTGATGCAGCAGGGTGAAAGCATATTATTCACCAGCTTTACAGCGACCGGTTACCAGGCGATCCAGCAAAATTTTTCGGATTCGGTTTGCAGTACAGTCGTTCCATTCGATCACTGCTGGCACTGTCGGCGATTTTTCCGTCAACACAGAATCAAGCTGGGATTGGTAATGGAAACCGAACTCTGGCCCGAACTGCTATACCAGGCCCGCCGTCAAAATATACAGTTACTGCTGGTCAATGCTCGCCTGTCTACAAAGTCACTGAACGCGGGTTCTTTCGTACGCACTTTATTATCAACAACCTTGAGTTATTTCACGCAGATCCTGACGCGAAATAAAAAGGATCATGATGCTTTCACCAGCATGGGCATCAGCGAGGACCGCATCACCATTGTCGGTAATCTCAAGTCGCAAAGCGAAGCTTCGATTCCTCAACCCAGAGTAATCGAACGCGATTACGTGATCCTGGCCTCCAGTCATAGCGGTGAAGAACAGCAGTTTCTCGCAGCGCGACCGAGGAAACTCAGCCACTACCTGTTGGTGCTGGCCCCCCGGCATCCCAATCGCAGCGCGGAGATCCAGGCTCAGATCGAACACCTGGACATGACCTGTTCGATACGCAGCAAAGCACAACCCGTCACTGAAGAAACCGAGGTTTACCTGGCTGATACGCTCGGCGAGTTAAAATTATTAATGGCTCATGCCAGGGTTGTCATCATGGGCGGCTCCTTCGACACGACCGGTGGCCACAACCTGATCGAGCCAGCAAACCTGGGTCGAGCCATCATCACCGGGCCGTCCGATAGCAACATCGCCGAAGATATTAAAATGCTCGGCCCCGGCCAGGGCGTGCTGCAGGTCGCAGATATGGCTGGCTGCTGGGCTGCAATCGTTGAATTGCTCGACCATCCTGAACGAGTCGAAGAACTCGGGCGCGAAGCAAAATCCCGACTGACACAGCAACCGGATATCATTCAGCAGTACCTGGCTGCCATCTCAGCACAGCTTTAATTTCTGTTGGACCGGGGGGCGGCTCCAGGAATTTGTATTTTTAATAATGATTTCACGATTGATAACCATCCATCAGCAGCTGCCAGTCGTCTTCATCATAATTAAGATTCAGTTTCCGGTTTCTTTTGTCGATTGACCGCTGAAAGCGGTACAGGGGTTGCCATTGCCAGTCATCAATTCGATTCATAACCCGTGCCTTGTCAAAGTCAATCAGGTAGAACAGATTCTTTGAATCGATCAGCACGTTATCAGAGTTTAGATCGGCATGACGTATACCCTCGGCATGCAATCGCTTGATGAGCAGTCCCAGTTGGTGCCAGGACTCCGGTGCGAGTTTTTCCCTCTGCAGACGCTGCGTCAGCATCTCGGTATCCTCGAGGTACGCGGTGATTAAAGCTGCGCGATACCATAGACCGGTGCGACAGGCACAGGCCGCAATCGGCACAGGAACCGGTAAACCTGCTTTAAGCGCACGCAGCAGGATATGCCATTCACGCCAGGGCCGCGTCATCCTCCATCCCAGCCACAGGTATTGATCGCTCAGCAGCTTGCCAACATAACCGCCACGTTGGTAGCAACGCAGAACAGCTTGCCTGCCGTCAATATCTACCAGGTAACTGCCACCACGACCACCAGCGGTGGGCTGGTGACCGGGTTGGTGCTGCCAATAGCTGGCGGTAAACTCCTCCTCGGAAAATTCGTGCGCGTACTCCCGCGATTGCAGGATGAAACACTTTGACGATTTAAATTCGCGCGTCATGCTGCTCGATATCTTCAAGCATAATCTGGGGTGGGCGCATCTCGTTTACCAGCATCGATCCATCCGCAGATATTGAATCGATGCTGACTTCACTGATATCGGAGGCGCCAATTTGCAGATCCATCGAGGTAATCTTGTGATAATGAGGTGTGTAACCAATCCACTGCCCTAGGTGACTGTTTATCTGTTGTTCCCATAACACCTCGGCCCGGTTGCCAAGATGCAGCTCCAGTTCCCGCTGTTTCAATTCAGCAGCCAGCGCATGCATCTCGCGACTGCGCGCCCTTTTTATCGAACCATCAATTTGCCCCGGCAACCTGGCCGCCTTGGTACCCGCACGCGCGGAAAACGGGAAAATATGCAGATGGCCGAATCCGGTCCTTGCAACAAAATTCATCGTCTGGCGCCATTCCTGGTCGGTCTCACCTGGAAACCCGGTAATCAGGTCCGTAGTTACATTGAATAAGGGAATAGCATTACGTGCTTTATCAACCAGGCGCGCAAACTCGACTGTTTTGCAACGCCGCGCCATGCGACGCAACACCGAGTCGCAACCACTTTGGATCGGCAGGTGCATGTGCGGCATCAAGCGTGAATCGTGGAATAATTCGAAGAAGTTACCCGGCAAATCCCAGGGCTCGACCGATGCCAGCCGAATCCGGGGAATTTCTGTATGCTCGAGAATCTCGCTCAGCAGGCGATACAGACTGGAGCCGGTATCACTGCCATAACCACCGACATGCACGCCGGTCAGCGCAATTTCCCGGACACCCTGTTGATGTAGTAGATTTATTTCGGCCAGGATCTCTGCCTCGTCACGGCTGCGTTCGGCGCCCCTGGCAAGTGTGACGATGCAATAGGTGCAGCGATAGCGACAACCATCCTGGATCTTGATAAATCCGCGATGACGACCACGCAACAACAGTGCATTTAGTGACTCCCCAACCACTGGCTC
>JARFPR010000497.1 GCA_029288195.1 Gammaproteobacteria bacterium
TTACCCCCAGCGACGCGATTCATGTGCTCGGCATCAATTCACACTGGGACAAGCGCGCGGCTGAACTATCGGCACGCATCTGGATGCGCCAGATGCGCTTCCTTTATGGTTACGGAAAATGGGACAGCGATGATGTCGAAACCGCCTGTACTCAAGTTTACGACCTCGTGATCTCGACCATTCGGCGTTTGCTGGTCGAGGTCGGGTTGAACGAATTCGATTTGAACGGTAAATCGAACAAGGCCGGTAGTATTGTCGACACTATTACGCGCATGGTGACAGACAGCCATGCATCAAAGGAGCGCAAGCCCCTGTTCAAACTGGATTTTGCCAGCGATTATCCGATCGTCGCGGTGGGCGCACCGGCTGCGAGTTATTACCGGGATGTTGCCGATAGCATGTTTATCGGCCTGCACCTGCCCGAACATGCTGATGTCGCTAATGCCTTTGGCGCTGTCATGGGAAGCGTGATTCAGCGCGCGCAGGTTACTGTTACGCAACCCCAGCACGGTACCTTCTGCCTGTTTCACCAGGATGAGCCAAAACATTTCGATAATCTCGAGGATGCCAGGCACGAAGCTGAACAGATCGTTTACCTGGCTGCACAACAAAAAGCGCTCGAGGCCGGGGCCATCGATCCAACCGTGACGCTCGAATTTGACGACATCCATGTGAAGGACGAAATCGATGGCGAACTGTTTCTCGAGTCGACCGTGATTGCTACCGCTATTGGACCCGCCTGCAACTGGCGTTCGGAAACCAGCGCGTGAATCCGTCGACAGCGTTGCAGAAATACGGATTGTTTGTGCGTGGCGTTACCACGCTAAGTGCAGCCGAGATCGAAACCTATCGATTCCCAAAGTCGAAGCCGGCGCTGGTCCTGGTGGGTAATATCGGCTCGAGTTACTGGCCCGTATTCAGCCAGTCGCCTGAATTCCTTGACGGTGAAGCCCACCCCCTCGATCGCTGGAGCCGGCGCGTTGCCGAGGCAATTGCGGCCGAGTTGCCGGTAGAACCGGTCTATCCATTTGAAGGCCCTCCCTACTACCCGTTTCAGCAGTGGGCGCATCGTGCCGAGGCGCTCAAGCAATCACCGGTAGGGGTTATGATCCATCCCGACTACGGGCTCTGGCATTCGTACCGATTCGCACTGCTTGGTGCTGATTTCGAGGTGAATCAAACCCAATCCCCGGGTGAGTCTCCCTGTATCAACTGTGATGCCAAACCCTGCCTGCATCGCTGTCCGGTCGATGCCTTTGATTCCAACGGCTACGATGTCGATCGCTGTGCGAATTACCTGCAGCAGACTCCGCAAGCGGAATGCCATTCCACCGGTTGTCTCGCGCGTTATGCCTGCCCGATTGCGCCTGAACTAAGCTACGCGGCGGCACAGGGACAGTTTCACTTACAGGCCTTCTTGAACGCCCGCACATAATTGTAAAAAAGGATTTTTTTGACGCTTCTGTTTTTTTATTCTCATCTATACTTAGATTGTTGATTCAACAACGAATTTAGCGGAAAAGATAGCGGATTGACTCACCCGCGAGGTATTACTGTTCCAAATGGCAAAAATCGGAAACATTTTTTTCAACCGAACGCTCAACCAGTTTCTCGAATGTAACGACCTCGATGGCAAGAAAGCGGTGTCGTTGGTCGAGAAAATTCAGGGGTCGGTCGGCGATAACCTGGATAAGGTTCTGGAGACGATTGCGCAGGTAGGGGATCCGCATCGCACGGTACTGAAAAACATCTGTCTCGAGTCGGTCGAGGGTTTTTCGGAAGAATACTTTCTCAATGCACTGTCGAATGACCAGACCGTTATGCGTGCGGCTGCCAGTGACATCCTGTCGAACAAACCTGCCGTCGATGCCACCAAATTGTTTCAGCGCTTACACGATCCCAAGTCGTCTCCGGCCGAGGTTATCGAAGTGCTCGAATCCCAAAAGCATGCATTGAAGCCGGAAGATATCATTAATCACTCGTTAAAGCTGGAAACTGACGATGCAATCCAGCTGTTAAAACTGGTCGAAGGCAGCGAGCTGCCGGTAGATTTATCGAACCTGAGTTTTCAACTCGACAAGATCGAAAGTCCAATTTACAAAATAAACCTGTTGAACTATTTCGGTAGCATCAACGAGCCCAAGATCCCGTTGATTGTTGTTCGTTTCCTGGACGACTCGAACAAGGTTGTTGTTCTCGAAGCGCTCAAAACTCTGGACCGGGTAAAAATCGATTTCGATGCGTCGGCGTTGCTGCCCTATGCGGAATCGATGTCGGGTGTCGAGCAGGAACTCGTGCTCAAGATTATCGCCAAGCAGGCCGATGCCAGCCTGGTGCCTCACCTGTCGGCCTACCTGGCGTTGAAGTCGGATGAATTGAACGAATTCTTTGCACGCATTGTTGTCGCCAACGCCGATAAGGAAAACTTCGAAAAACTACTTAAACGCCTCAGTATCGAGGACGATTGGAACCAACAGCAGTCGATAGTCTGTATACAAAAATTCTCCGATGAGAACCTGTCAGAAGTGGCGCGGGAACTGGCCAGCCACGAACAGGAATTCGTGCGTAATACCGCGCAGACACTGGTGATGAACCTGATCGGTGACGAGGATCTTGGAAAAATAGAGGAATATGCACTCAGCGAGAATTGGCAGGTGCGCGAACGCGCAATTCAGTCGCTGGCCAAATCTTCGAACCGCGCGGCAATCGGCGTTCTTAAAAAGATGGTCGATGCTTATCCCGATGATTATGTGTTGGCATTACGCGCGGTCAAGCAGCTTGGTTTTGGCAAAGGTCTGGAAATCGCTTTCGAGGGGCTCAAGAATCCACAGCCCAACGTGCAGCGTGCTTCGCTCGAGACGATCGAGGCGATTACCAGCGAAAAGCACGCCGCCAACGTGCGCGACAATATACTGTGGAATCTGCCGGTGTTGACTACCGAAATGCGGGAATTTGGTAAGATGCTGATGTCGGAGATCACCCGCGACTACGATCTGCCTGAAATCCAGATCGACCAAAACACGACTACCAGCACCGGTGTGGTAGATGTTCCGCTGTTTGGTGGTGGTAGCGGAACCATGGTCAGGCCGGACGAACGACTCTCGCCGTTGGACCAGCTTGCACCGGGGTCAGTGTGGATGGATCGTTACCACATCAAGAAAGAGATCGGGCGAGGTGCAATGGGGCGAGTCATGATGGCCGAAGACGACATGGTCGACGAGTCATTGATACTGAAATTCATGCTGCCCGAGTTGACTATTGATCAACAGTCGACCGAGCGCTTCAAACGCGAGGTAAAATACGCGCGCAAGATAAGTCACCGTAACGTGATTCGCGTTCACGATATTTTGCAGAAAGACAAGCTCTGTGCGATTTCGATGGAGTACTTCAAAAGCCGCGGACTCGAAGCGGTGCTGGACGAGGTGAAGTGCTTCGAGACTCTCGACGGGCTCAAGATTCTTTACCAGATAGCAAGTGGCATGGCGGCCGCACATGAACAGGAAGTTATCCACCGGGATCTGAAACCGAGTAACATCCTGATCGACGATAAATGGCATGTGAAGATCGTGGATTTTGGTATCGCCTCGGCCGGCACCGCTGCGGAAGCCACCCTGACCCAGACCGGTTCCATTATTGGCAGCCCGGCTTACCTCTCGCCCGAGCGTGCCGATGGCAAAGACGCGGATGAACGCAGTGATATATATTCACTGGGGATCATTGCCTACTACATGTTTAGCGGCCAATTGCCTTACAGTGGCAAGCCGATGGAAGTCCTGGCAAAGCATCGCGAAGGTAACGCACCCCCGATCATGAAGGTCAACGATGATGCCGCGCCGGAAGTTTCACGCCTGATTGTTAAAATGATGGCGGTAGATCCCTCGGCCCGACCGCAGTCGATGAAAGCCGTGCGTGACGAAGTCAAGAACCTGGTCGTCGAGTTCGAGCTACCCGAAGAAATCGGCTAACTCCCTACTACATGCTGTAATCCCGCGGCCCAAAATGTTGTCATCCCACGGCTCTAAAGGTTGTAATCCCTCGGCTTGACCGCGGGATCCATTCCAATGGTTTTTGCTACGGGAATCTTGAGATTATGGCACTGTTGCAAGATTCCGATACGTCGGACCGCCGCTTGTGCAGGAATGACTCTAAGCTAAATGGGAATGACGCCGAAAGGGATCAACCCCGAGACTGCACCGAGGTCAATGCGATCAGGTAATAGACATCTTCGCTACTACAACCGCGCGACAAATCGTTAGCAGGACGGCTGAGTCCCTGCAGAATCGGGCCGATCGCAACGGCCCCACCAAGGCGCTGGGTTAATTTGTAGCCGATATTGCCGGCATTCAGATCGGGAAAGATCAATACGTTAGCGCGTCCATCGATGTGTGAACTGGAAATCTTCTGCGCCGCAATCGCAGGCACAATCGCCGCATCCAGTTGAACCTCGCCTTCGAACAAGACTTCCGGCATCTGCTTGCGTGCCAGTTTTGTTGCCTTGCGAACTTTTTCTACCAGGGGATGATTGGCGCTGCCGTCGGTAGAAAAAGACAGCATTGCAACCCGCGGTTCATCATCGATCAACTGCCGTGCCGATTGCGCGGCTGCCACCGCGATCTCGGCCAGTTGTTCGGCATCCGGATCGACGATCAGGCCGCAGTCGGCAAATACCATCGCCTGTTTGGGTTTGTGATGCTCGGCTTCAAACAGCATCAGCATGAAACTTGAAACCGAGTTGAATCCCGGCATAACGCCGACGATTTGTAATGCTGAACGAACTCTATCACCCGTTGTATAAACCGCTCCGGCAATCGAACCATCGGCGTGATTGGCGCGCAGCATCAGGTCGGCGAAACACAGTGGATCCCGCGCCTGTTGCTCGGCCTGTTCCGGTGTCATGCCCTTGTGCTTACGCAACTGCCACAATTCCTTACTATATCTTTGGTGGTATTGTGAAGCGCTTGGATCTTCGATTCTAATACCGGTTAAATTGAATCCTGACTCAGCGGCCTGGCTGCGGATCGCACTTTCGTTGCCGACCAGCACGCAATTTGCGATTCCATCATCGGTGGCTCGTTGTGCAGCCTTGATAACGCGGCTGTCCTCGCCTTCGGCGAGCACAATCGTTTGTCGGCTGGTTTGGGCCTTGTGGATTATAGAATCTAGAAATTGCATGATCTAAATCGAAAAATTCCATGGTCAGGGATGAATGAGTGCAGCAGAATGATGCACGTATAAGTAAAGGGTGTCCACGAGAACCGCGCGCCGGGAGTGTTGTATACAATATACCGGATCTTGATTATAGTCCGATCCGCGCAATCTCGAATTCACCGACAATTAATTTAACAACCCGGGGGCATCAAGATCATGATGATCGCAATACCTGCAGAAATTCATCGCGGTGAAAAGCGTGTTGCCACGTCACCCGAGGTCGTACGCAAGCTGATCGCAGCCGGATTCGAGGTCACGCTCGAATCGGGTGCGGGCGCGGGCGCCAACTTCAGCGACGATTTATTCCGCGGAATGGGTGCTGCCATCGCAACTGATGCCGAGGCCACCTGGACTGCCGGTGATTTGATCCTTAAAGTACGTCCACCCGAATATAATGACGAGCTCGGTCGACACGAAATCGATTTGATGCCCAAGGGTGCGCACCTGATCAGCTTTATCTGGCCCGCGCAACACGAAGACTTGTTGTCACAACTTGCCGCAAAACAGGCGACTGCCCTGGCAATGGACAGCATTCCGCGCCTCTCGCGCGCACAAAAACTTGATGCCTTGAGTTCGATGGCGAATATTGCAGGATATCGAGCCGTGATCGAGGCAGCGCATCACTTCGGTCGTTTCTTTTCCGGTCAGATCACCGCTGCCGGTAAAGTGGATCCGGCCAAGGTTATGGTAATCGGTGCAGGTGTTGCGGGCCTTGCCGCCATCGGTGCGGCCAAATCGCTGGGTGCGATCGTGCGCGCCTTCGATACCCGCCCCGAAGTCAAGGATCAAATCGAGAGTATGGATGCCGAGTTTCTCGAACTCGAATTTGAAGAAGAAGGCTCGGGCGAGGGTGGCTATGCCAAGGTAATGAGCAAGGAGTTCATCGAGGCCGAGATGGCGCTGTTTGCCGAGCAGGCACGCGAAGTCGATGTCATCATCACCACCGCGTTGATTCCGGGCAAACCGGCGCCCAAGCTGATCACCAATGCGATGGTGTTGAGCATGAGGGATGGCAGCGTTATCGTCGACCTTGCCGCCGAGCAGGGCGGTAACTGTGAGGAAACCGTGGCCGGCAAGGTAGTAACCAGGTACGGCGTACATATCGTCGGTTATACCGATCTGCCGAGCCGGCTGGCCAGTCAGTCCAGTCAGCTCTACGCGACCAATATCTACAACCTGATCATGGACATGTGCCCCGAGAAGGACGGCAATATCATGGTCGATATGGATGACGACGTTATCCGTGGCGCTACCGTGGTGAACCAGGGCGAAAGCACCTGGCCGCCGCCAGCACTCGAGGTTAGTGCGGAACGCAAGCCCAGCTTTGGTGGCCAGGCACTCAAACAAGAAGGCAAGGATAGCAGTGACAAGACGCACGATGCAGCCCGCGGAGCATCCGGTATGTCCCGGTT
>JARFPR010000022.1 GCA_029288195.1 Gammaproteobacteria bacterium
GAGCACGGCATCGCGCGCCTCGAGCAGGCTTTGCTGGCTGATTACCGCGGCAGGCGGTGGTTCGGCGTTCGTTTCTGAACGCGCTTCATTGCGCGTCAGGGCGAGTATCGCCTTTTCGTCTTCACCGGAGGGGTAGCCAACCCGAACATGCATCAGGAAGCGATCGAGCTGTGCTTCCGGTAACGGATAGGTACCCTCCTGCTCGAGTGGGTTTTGCGTCGCCATGACCAGAAAGATCCTGGGTAATGCATAGGTTTCGGTACCAACCGTGATCTGGCGTTCGGCCATGGCCTCAAGCAACGCCGATTGCACCTTGGCGGGGGCGCGGTTGATTTCGTCGGCGAGAATCAAGTTATGAAACAGCGGGCCACGCTGAAATTTGAAACTGCCATCCTGCGGTCGGTAAATCTCGGTGCCGGTCAGGTCGGCCGGCAGCAGATCGGGGGTAAACTGAACGCGATGAAAATCACCTTCGATGCTCTCCCCGAGCACCTTGATCGCACGTGTCTTGGCGAGTCCAGGCGCACCTTCAACCAGTAAATGACCATCGGCCAGGATAGCAATCAGCAAGCGCTCGATGAGCCCCTGCTGGCCGACAATCTTGGCACTCACGGCCTGTCTTAAATTGATAATTTCCTGTTGTGACAAGTCAAAACCTCTCAACCCGAATAAAATTATTTATCAGCACGTATTATGCGTGCTTTAGAGTCCCCTGGGGGGTGAAAAGTTTAACTGATTCGACCGGGATTAAGGAAGCAGATGACCGGTCTTGACCCAGATTATCGTATCTTCCTCGACGTAAGGACAATGCTCGCTGTTGTGCGGACTACGCAACCATGTTCCGGCAGGATAGCGACCATACTCGTCGAGCAGGGCTCCCGAGAGCACGAAAGTTTCCTCACCGCGATAGTGACGATGGCTGCGCAGGCGCGCATCGGCGGGCCACTTGAGCAGAAACACTGATTCGTTTTCAAAATCGTGCAACGGCTTGATTTCGAGTTTTGATTCACCTGGCATCCAGGCAGTGCTGTTGGTATCGATGCGCAGCGTGGTGTCATCCGCAGGATCGAACTGGTCGAGCTTGACCAGCAGCACGCAACCGGGTTCGCTGTGAGGCGAATGTCTGGAACCGGGTGGGTTGCGGATATAGGTCCCCGCGGGATAATCGCCATGTTCGTCGGAAAATACTCCCTCGAGTACGAAGATTTCTTCGCCCGCCGGGTGCAGGTGTGCGCTGAAATGAGAACCCGCGTCGTAGCGCACCACGCTGGTGGTATGTCCATGTTCGGCGGCCTCGCGCGCTAACGGTTTGCGCCACACCCCTGCCATCGGGCTCGCTTCCCAGTCCATTTCGTTGGTGTCGATCACCACCGCCTGCTCAAATTGCATATTTAGCATGACCAAGAACTTACTCATTCACGATCAAAGTTTCAATCGCTAAAGTCACAATTCAAATCCTATCGATATCTCGTCATCCCCAACTTTTTTATTCGTCATCCTTGGCTTTTTTCGTCTTCCTCGCTTTTCTTTTAGTCATCCCCGACCGCATGCGGTCGGGGATGACGAGAGAAGTGCGGGGAATGACCAATGAAATCAGAGGGAGTTGTCGAGATAACAATATAGACAGTCACCAGTCGGTAAACTCGAGGCAAAAAAAAGCAGCCGTAAAGGCTGCTTAAATTTCGAGTCCAGAAACTTCCTGAACCCTGGTGCGTCTACTCATGCCGATGAAACCTTATAGCCTTGAGAAGAACAACATACCGCGAACGGTAACGGCACCGGAGAAACATCTGCGCTAACAAGTACTTCTTTGTTAACACAGGACATCGTTTAACTGATGTCGCATTGAATTCTAGGGTTTTGGTCAGTTTTACGAATCACCCAAACAGGGTAAATTTCTTTAAATTCAGCTGCTTAGGAGCGATATTTCGTTAATTATGTGAAGTGGCGCACACTTCTACTATGCCGCGTTCATCATCAGGTATTCGTCAATACTCCCTCTTTTTACCTGTCGTACCGGCGAAAGCCGGTACCCATTCCAACAAAATCTCGGTAGTCAATTTTAGGTGCGGTAGCGGGCTTATGAGTCAACAAATTATCAGCTATTGGAGCTTCGTTTGAATGGACCCCGGCG
>JARFPR010000121.1 GCA_029288195.1 Gammaproteobacteria bacterium
AATGGGTTGACTACTTTAGACTGGAGTAGTACCGATGTGACGAATTGCACGGCTTCGGGTGATTGGTCTGGAAATAAGGAAGCGACGGGAACAGAGACGATTAACGTCTCGACGACTGACAGCCAATTTACGTTAACCTGCAGTGGAGAGGGCGGGACTGTCAATGACACAGTCAATGTGACGGTAGTGCTGAATAATAATGGAACAGCTTTATTATCGTGGACCCCGCCAACCGAGAATACGGATGGTTCTTCCTTGACTGATTTGGCCGGTTACAAGATTCGTTACGGTACCTCGCCGGGCAGCTATAGCGACACGATAACTATTAACAACCCGGGATTAACCAGTTATCTAGTAGAAAATCTGGCTAATGCAGACTGGTACTTTGTAATGACATCTTTCAATGCAGCTGGAACAGAGAGTAGTTATTCAATCGAAGTGAATAAAACGATTAACTGACAAAATTAGCTTGCCTGATCCTAATCAGTACAGTGGCGCAATGTTATTTAAAAAAAACTTATAAGGAAGCCATCTCGATCTCAGAAGGCTTTTTTGGGCGTCCGTTCTGGGTCGTTAGCAGGCGCTCATTTTTGATTTTTAAGTGTCCGCTTTAGTAGTTTGTCGAAGACGGCTTGAATTTTTATGGAGAAAAAAATGGCCAGGCAGCGGGATATGGGGTATCCCGGTACGCCTGGCCGAAAGTTACAACCGAAGAGCGCGTGTAACTCTGATTCGGTTAATGCTAGTCCCAGTTCAATGCGCCACCGGTTTGATACTCGGTCACGCGGGTCTCAAAAAAGTTTTTCTCCTTTTTCAGGTTTGCCTGCTCATCCAGCCACGGTAGTGCGTTCTCAGCACCCGGGAACGGAATCGCATGGTTCAGTTTGTTGGCGCGACGATTGGCGATAAAGCGAAATTGCGCCAGATGATCTTCAGCGCTGTATCCCAGAATTGGATCCGGTAACAGGTAATTCGCATATTGCATCTCCGCGGCCTCGGCTTCTTCCCACATTTGCTGGATCACTCTTGGGTCGAGCTTGATATTTTCTTCCAGCACGATTTGCTTGCAGACGCGGATGCCAAACGAAGCATGTAGTACTTCATCACGCATAATGTACTGGAATTGTTCTGCCGTACCTTTCATCAGCCCGCGCCGCTGTAATGCAAAAATTGGGCTGAAGCCATTGTAAAACCAGGTACCTTCGAACACGCCGGCGAAAAAGGTATATGCGAGTACGAAGTTTTCGAGTTCATCACGATCTGTCAGATCGATGTCCGCACGTAACACCGAGTCGAGGCGTTTGTTACACATCTGGATCTTGTGGTGAATTTCCGGAACCACCCGGTAACGGTTGTAGATTTCACCCTGGTCGAGTCCGAGGGATTCGATACAGTGCTGATAAGTCCAGGTGTGCATCGCTTCTTCATAAACCTGGCGCGCCTGGTAAATCTGCAATTCGGGCGCCGACATTTTCTCCATCACCGCAAGCCCGATATTACGCATTGCGAGAATATCCGACGTCGTCAGGTAAGACAGTACATTTTCATAGACATGGCGTTCTTCCAGCGTCAGCTTGTGTTGGAAATCATGCACGTCCTGGGTCATGTTGATATCGAGCGGAGTCCAGTGATTCTTGTTGGCATTAAGAAAGTATTCCCAGGCCCATGGATACTTGAACGGCGCCAGCTGGTTGATATCGGCAAGGCCGTTTACAACTCGCTTGTCTTCCGGATTTATCGGTTTGGCGGTTGTGCCTGAGATCTGCGGAGCTGAAGCAGTTTGGGTTGTTTCGCGGGTACTGGTATCATCAAGCGGAATCTCGCGCACAAGCGGCGTAACCGCCGGTTCCTTGTTCATCACAGGCGTCTCCAGTGCCGATTCCGGTGCTCTTGGTGCTTGTGGGCTTAATGGTTCATCCCAATTCAACATACTGTTCTCCTACGTGTGTATCTAATACTGGTTACTGACATGCTTCACAATCCGGGTCGAGAATCGAGCAAACTTTGGGTTCTGGTTCCAATGTCGGTTCGGGCGTTTCGATCGCAGATTTCTCGACTGCGGTCGCTCCCAGCGAACGCAGGTAATAGGTTGTCTTCAGGCCTCGTACCCAGGCCAGCTTATAAAGGTTGTCGAGCTTTTTACCGGACGGTTCGGCCATGTAAAGGTTCAACGACTGCCCCTGGTCGATCCATTTTTGACGACGCGATGCGGCTTCGACCAGCCAGCGGGAATCGACCTCGAAAGCGGTCGCATAAATCGCTTTCAATTCTTCCGGCACCCGATCGATGCTCTGCACGCTGCCATCGTAGTACTTGAGGTCGTTGACCATGACATCGTCCCACAGACCGTGTCGCTTCAGATCATCTACCAGGTAAGGATTAATAACGGTGAATTCACCGGACAGGTTGGATTTGACAAACAGGTTCTGGTAAATCGGTTCGATCGACTGGCTGACTCCACAAATATTCGAAATGGTCGCGGTCGGTGCAATCGCCATCGTGTTCGAATTGCGCATGCCGATGCTCATGACGCGTTGGCGCAGGCTGTCCCAGTTCATGCGTAAACTGTCGTCCTGTTGCAGGTAGTCGCCACGAGTTTCGCGCAACCGCGTTACCGAATCGATTGGCAGGATACCCTGGCTCCAGAGTGAGCCCTGGTAGCTGGAATAGGTACCGCGTTCCTCTGCAAGTTGGGTCGAGGCCTGGATCGCGTAGTAACTGACCGCTTCCATCGATTCATCGGCAAACTCGATCGCGCCTTCAGAAGCATAGGGAATATGTTGCTTGTACAAGGCATCCTGGAAACCCATGATGCCGAGTCCTACCGGGCGATGACGCAGGTTGGAGGTGCGTGCCTGCGGCACACTGTAGTAATTGTAATCAATCACGTTATCAAGCATGCGCATCGCGGTATTGATGGTTTGCTCCAGCTTCGCCAGGTTGAGGCCGTTTTCATCGATATGCTGAGGCAGGTTTACCGAGCCCAGGTTACAGACCGCGATTTCTGTATCAGAGGTATTCAGTGTGATCTCGGTGCACAGGTTAGACGAATGCACGACGCCGGTATGCTGTTGCGGCGAGCGGATATTGCATGGGTCCTTGAAGGTTATCCACGGATGACCCGTTTCAAACAGCATGCCGAGCATTTTGCGCCACAGATCGATTGCCTTGATACGGCGGAATGACTTGATTTCGCCGCGATCTGCCTTTTCTTCGTGAGCCAGGTAAGCGGTTTCAAAGTCAGCGCCATAGAGGTCGTGCAGGTCAGGTACTTCGCAGGGAGAGAACAGGGTCCACTGACCTTCTTCGGCGACTCGTTTCATGAATAGATCGGGAATCCAGTTCGCGGTATTCATGTCATGCGTACGGCGTCGCTCTTCACCAGTATTTTTGCGCAGATCGAGAAAATCTTCGATATCGAGATGCCAGGTTTCGAGGTAGGCACACATTGCACCCTTGCGCTTGCCACCCTGGTTGACCGCAACGGCAGTATCATTGGCAACCTTCAGGAACGGAACAACACCCTGTGATTTGCCGTTGGTACCCTTGATATGTGACCCCATGCCGCGCACCCGGGTCCAGTCGTTACCCAGGCCACCGGCAAATTTGGACAGCATTGCGTCGTCTTTGATCGCGCTGAAAATACCGTCAAGATCGTCGGGTACCGTGGTCAGGTAACAACTCGAAAGCTGGGGCCGCAGCGTTCCCGAATTGAACAGGGTAGGGGTGCTGCTCATGAAATCAAAGGAAGACAACAGGTTATAAAATTCGATGGCCCGCTCTTCACGCCTGACTTCGTTGATTGCCAGTCCCATCGCGACTCGCATATAAAATGCCTGTGGTAATTCGAAACGCACGTCGTGATAGTGAATAAAGTAACGATCGTACAAGGTCTGCAGTCCGAGGTAGGTGAACCGGTGATCTCGCTCGGGCTTGAGGGCGTTGCCCAGGAGTTCCAGGTCGAACTTGAGTAATTCCTTGTCGAGTAATTCGAGCTCGGTTGCTTTCTTGATGTAATTGCCAAAATATCCGCAATAGCGATCGGCCATTTCGGTAAATGTTGCGCTGGGTGCCCCATCATTTATAAATTCCAGGGTTTCAGCGCGCAGTTCGTCGAGCAACAGGCGTGCTGCGACCTGTGAGTATTCAGGTTCTGCATCGATCAGTCCACGCGCGCTCATCACCACGGTGGGGCTGACATCTTTTTGTGCTACGCCGTCGAACAGGTTCTTCAGGGTGCCATTGTAAACACGTTCGGCACTGACGCTTTCCAGCCCGCTACAGGCCTCATCAATAATAGTTTGCAGACGCTTTGTGTCGAGCGGAGCAATGCTGCCGTCTTTCTGTTTGACGGTAAGCTCTATACGCTCTTCCTCGGCGTATTGTTCAGGAGTATCTATCTTGCTCTGCGCACGTGCGGCTGAACGTTCTTCCCGGTAAAGCACGTATGAACGGGCAATTTTCTGTTCGCCGTTGCGCATCAGGGCCAGTTCGACCTGGTCCTGGATATCCTCGATCTGGAAGGTACCGCCATCAGGTTGACGCCTGGTCAGTGTATCGACCACGAGATTGGTCAACTTTTCTACGGTTTCATGAACCCGGGACGAAGCGGCTGCCTGACCACCTTCGACGGCCAGGAATGCCTTGGTCATTGCGACTGCAATCTTGTCTTTGTCAAAACTGGTTAATTTGCCATTGCGTCGTACGACGTTGTAATTAGTGCTAAGTGCGTTGCTGTTGTCTGCTGCTACTACCGGCGTTGTCTTAATAGGTGTGACTGCTGCCTCTGTTAAGGGTGATTCAATATTTTGCATTTAAAGCCCGATCCGTGATTTCAATAAGTTACTGCGCGAACATGGTCCGCGATTGTTAATTCCGGCTATTTCTCTCCTTATGGATAGTTAAAGTAATTTCTAACTATCGCGCACAAGTACTTGTACTTTGCGGATTGGAATGAACCAGCCGGCTTTTAAGATTAGTTATCGGTGTATATTTAACTGATACACAATATAATGTGTTTTGGCGGAAGGTCAAGTACATTATGTTGTGTATTTCTCTGTGGAGACGCAGGGAATATCCTGTGGATAAGTTGGTTTATGTTGTTAGAAATGGCGTCAGCAAAGGCTTCTAGCTTATTGATTTCATTTACCTCGAAATTTCGCTAATTAAAAAAAACTATTTTGTTAAAAAAATCATAAAAAATATGTATAAGTCGATCGCTATCAAACCAGACCCGGGCTGTGGCAATGCAATATAGATTGGGAATCGATCTCGGTGGAAGCAAAACCGAAGTGCTTGTTCTGGACCCTGATCAGCGCCCGGTCTATCGTCAACGAGTCGCTACCCCGGCTCACAGCTACGATGAAATTCTGGCCATGATCGGCGAACTGGTTATGCGGGCAGAAGGGGAGGTCAAACAGGAAATGACCATCGGAATAGGTACTCCGGGTGCGATTTCACCGGCAACGGGCTTACTGCGAAATTCAAATACGGTTTGCATGAATGGACGTCCGTTTTTAAGTGATGTTGAAACTTTGCTGCAACGCGGAATTCGTGTCGACAACGATGCCAACTGTTTTACCTTGTCGGAAGCGCTCGGAGGTGCTGCCAGGACATACCCGATTGTGTTTGGCGTGATTATCGGAACCGGTACCGGGGGTGGTTTGGTGATCGACGGTAGATTGGTGAACGGACCCCACTCGATCAGTGGTGAGTGGGGGCATAATCCGTTGCCCTGGCATACTGATGAGGACGGATTGCCAGGCTGCTATTGCGGCAAGACGGCATGTATCGAAACCTTTCTTTCGGGGCCCGGGTTCGCACGGGGTTTTCAGTCTCGTTTTGGACGCAAGCTTTCGAGCGAGGAGATCATTGCCGCTGCCGATGCGAGCGATACCGAGTGTCGCGAGATGATAGATACCTATCACGATCAAATGGCCCGCGCGCTTGCCCATGTCATTAATATTATTGATCCACATGCGATTGTTCTGGGCGGTGGCATGTCAAATATTGATTCAATCTATGCCGGGGTTCAAGCACGGCTTCCCGCTTACGTGTTCTCCGACTTTGTCGAAACTTTAATTCTACAAGCCGAGCGGGGGGATGCCAGCGGTGTTTATGGCGCGGCATTGCTTTGGGAATAATGTTTCTTTTTCTACTAAGCTCAAAGCCTAGCGAAATGATAAGGCAAATATGGCCAGCGTTAATCCATTAGAAGTCGCAGCGGCACAGGGAACCATCGGTCTTCACCACCTGGTTGAAGAAGTTGATAAACTGGTGAGCCTGCCAGATATTTACTATCGCCTCGAGGAATTGATTGTCGATCCGAACTCTACCACGGATTCGATTGCGGACCTGCTGCGTAGTGACCCGGATTTGTGCGCGCGCATGCTACGTATGGCAAACAGTGCTTTTTACAGCTTTCCAACCAAGATTGAATCCATCGAACGGGCCGTGAGTACCATTGGCTTGCGCCAGATTCGTGAGCTGGTCCTGGTCACCGCGGTGATTCAGGCCTTCGAGGGAATACCTCCGGCTAAAGTAAATATGGCCAGCTTTTGGGAACATAGTGTCGCGGTCGCCATCATGTCGCGTGAGATCGGTCAATCCGCCGGAATTCCAGGCGCCCAGAATTACTATATCCCCGGCCTGTTGCATGACCTTGGACGCCTGGTGATGTATCTGAAGTTACCTGGCCTGATGATTGAACTCCTGGAAAAACGAGACGCCAGCGGCGTCGCCATGGATCAACTTGAGCATGAAATCCTGAGCTACTCGCATGCAGATATTGGTGGATGTCTACTCGAGTTCTGGAAACTTCCACAGTCGATCTGGGAACCCGTAGCAATGCATCATAACCCGACAGGCAGCGGGGAGTTTATGTTGGCTGCCTGTGCAATCCATATTGCGGATGCCTGGATTAACGCCAATTACAGCGGCAGCAGTGGCAGCAGATTCGATCTCGAGATTGATCCTGAGGGGCTTGAACTGGTGGGTGTCGATATGGAAGCGGTTGAAAATGCAGCGCGGGTCGCGGCTGAGCAAACCCAGGCGGTGGTGCGACAATTCATGGGGCACTAGGATATCCCGGGTCCGACAGGCTGCTAACTCAGAACCAGGGTTGCGAGACCAAGAAACGCGATGATGCCGACAACGTCGGTAACCGTGGTCAATACCACGCCTCCGGCGATTGCAGGATCGATACCGATCTGACGCAGGACGACCGGAATAACTGCTCCCGCCAGTGCGCCAGCCAGCAGGTTTACAACCAACGCGAATGCGATGACCATACCTATCGCGAAATTGCCAAACCAGATTATTGAAAGCGAAGCCACTACCAGCGCCCACAGTAGCCCGTTTAGAAATCCGACCGATATCTCCTTTTTAATCAGTGAACGGTAGTTGGAACTGCCGAGTTGTCCGAGGGCCAGTCCGCGGATTGCAATGGTGAGGGTTTGCGAACCGGCGATGCCACCCATGCTGGGTACGATGGTAATCAGGATTGCTAGTGCGACAACCTGGTCGAGAATGTCTTCAAAAAAACCGATGACATAGGCTGCCAGAAAAGCGGTCAGCAGGTTGATTCCAAGCCAGATACCACGACGCCTGGAGGTGACCAGCACTGGCGAAAACATGTCTTCTTCTTCGGACAGGCCGGCCATACTCATTATAGAGTGATCGCCTTCATCGCGAATAACATCGACAACGTCATCGATGGTGATACGACCAATCAGTTTGTGTTCCTCGTCGACGATTGCTGCACTCACCAGGTCGTATTTTTCGAATTCACGGGCCACTTCGTTATCAGACATATGCACGTGCATGGCGTCGACATCGGTGCGCATAATACTTTTAACTTCTACTTCCGGATCGTTGGTGAGCAAATCACGTAAATATAATGAACCCATGTAATGATCGTGCCGATCGGTGACGAATAACTGATCGGTATGATC
>JARFPR010000310.1 GCA_029288195.1 Gammaproteobacteria bacterium
GAGCCGACGACCGACCGACGGGCGCTATGGCGAAAATCCCAACCGCTTGCAGCATTATTTCCAGTTCCAGGTATTGTTGAAACCTTCACCGGACAATTTTCAGGAACTGTACCTTGGCTCGCTCGAGGCGCTTGGCTTCGATCCATTGGTGCACGATATTCGCTTCGTCGAGGACGACTGGGAGTCACCGACACTCGGCGCCTGGGGCCTCGGCTGGGAAATCTGGTTGAACGGAATGGAAGTCAGCCAGTTCACCTATTTTCAGCAGGTCGGTGGACTGGAGTGTCAGCCGGTATCCGGTGAAATCACCTACGGAATCGAGCGACTGGCGATGTACCTGCAGGGTGTCGACAGTATTTTCGACCTGGTTTGGGGTCGAGGGCCGCAGGGGGTAGTAACCTATGGCGATATTTATCATCAAAACGAAGTTGAGCAATCGACCTATAATTTCGAGCTTGCCGATACCGATGCGCTGTTTCACTGGTTTGATGTTTGCGAAAAACAATGCCAATTGCTGGTCGAGAAAAAACTGCCACTGCCTGCTTACGAGCAGGTCATGAAAGCTTCGCATGCTTTTAACCTGCTCGATGCCCGACATGCGATTTCGGTGACTGAACGGCAACGTTTTATTCTGCGGGTACGCGGGCTGTCGCGCGGCGTTGCCGAGTGCTATTACGAATCACGCGAAGCACTTGGATTTCCCCTGATTAAAAAGGACGTTGCTGATGAGTAGTGACTGCCTGATCGAAATCGGTACCGAGGAGTTACCACCGCGGGCGCTGCAGTCGCTGGCACAAAATTTTGCTTCCCTGGTAACGCAGTCTTTAGCTGATCATAACCTCGGCCCGGGTTCTGTCGAAGTTTTTGCCACCCCGCGACGATTGGCAATGTTGTTAAGAGATACTCCTTTGCAGCAGGCCGAGCAGTTGAAAGAAAAGCGCGGCCCGGCACTAGACGCGGCGTTTGATGCCGACGGAAATCCAACGCGCGCAGCGCTCGGATTCGCTGCATCCTGTGGTGTTGATATTGATAAACTCGAGCGTCGTGAGACCGAAAAGGGCAGTTGGCTGTACTTTTGTGATAAACAGGCCGGACGGAGCCTGGACCAGTTAATACCGGAGTTGGTGGCGGGCGCACTAACCAGTCTGCCAATTCCGAAACGCATGCGTTGGGGAGATCGCAGCGATGTGTTTGTGCGGCCGGTTAAGTGGCTGGTGCTGATGATCGGCAGTGAGGTTGTCGATGCGGAGATCTTCGGTCTGCGTTCTGGCAATCGCAGTTTCGGGCATCGTTTCCACGCACCTGGGGCACTTGAAATACCTTCCGCTTCAGAATACGAAGAGATCCTGCTTTCCCCTGGGTCGGTTATCGCCAGCTTCAATCAACGCCGAGAGATGATTCGTGAGCTGGTTGACAAAGCCGCCACGCGACTTGGAGGCAAGGCAAAAATTGACGACCTGCTACTCGACGAGGTCACCGCACTGGTCGAGTACCCGGTTTTAGTCTGTGGTGAATTTGACGCCGAATTTCTTCAACTTCCGGTGGAAGTGCTGGTGTCCACGATGCAGGAAAACCAGAAGTATTTCGCGCTGTTCGACGCTAAAGGCGAGTTGTTGCCACATTTCATCGCGATCTCCAATATCGATAGCCGCAGTCCCGAGGTAGTTGTTAGTGGTAATGAACGCGTCATCCGTCCGCGCTTTGCCGATGCCGAGTTCTTCTTTGCCCAGGATCAGAAACAGGGACTCGACCTGATGCGCATCCGCCTCGATAGGGTTGTCTTCCAGGATAAACTCGGTAGCCTCGGAGACAAGACCAATCGAATTATCCGACTTGCCAAGTACATCGCGAGTTATTCCGATGTCGACCAGGACCTGGTACGTCGTGCCGCGGATCTCAGCAAGGCGGACTTGATGAGCGATATGGTGGGTGAGTTCCCGAAACTGCAAGGTGTCATGGGGCGTTACTATGCGCGACATCAGCAGGAAGAGCAGTCGGTATGTGATGCGATCGAGCAGCACTACTGGCCCAGGTATGCAGGCGACCGCGTGCCGCAAGATCCTATTTCACAGGCGGTCGCACTGGCCGATCGTCTCGACAGTCTGGTCGGAATTTTTGCGATTGGCGAAAAACCAGGCGGCGATAAGGACCCCTTTGCACTGCGCCGTGCCGCGCTTGGGGTGTTGCGTATCATCATCGAAAACCAGTTGCCCCTGGACCTGGCCGACCTTTGCCAGGTTGCTGCCGATGGTTATTTCAGACAAGTAGATGCAAAAGCTGCAATTGCTGAAGTGATCGAGTATGTGTTCGACCGCCAACGCGCCTATTACCAGGAACAGGATATAGGTTTCGATGTCGTCGATGCGGTTGCCTATAGCCGACCCGGCAAGCTGTACGACTGCGATTTACGCATCCGGGCGGTACAGGAGTTTCAAAGTCACGAAGCAGCATCTGCGCTCGCGGCGGCGAATAAACGGATCAGTAATATTCTAAAAAAACAGGAACATGTGGAGACCGACGTCGATACCAGTTTATTGCAGGAGAAAGCCGAAAAACAGCTTTTCAAGCAACTTCAGGCACTTAAAGCAGGGGTTGCAAAACAGGTTTCCGGTGGAGCTTACCTAAAGGGACTGGAGCAGCTTGCCGAACTCAGACCCACAGTTGATACGTTTTTTGATGAGGTAATGGTGATGGTTGATGATGCGGCTTTGCAAAAAAACCGGCTTGCACTGCTCGATCAACTGTTGCAAAGTTTCCGTCTGGTCGCTGATTTCTCACGGATAAAATCCTGAGAACCTTTATATCAGACAGGAGACTCGATTGGCCAAAATGGTAATCCTTGACAGAGATGGCGTCATCAATCACCTGCCCGATGATGACATCACCACTGTCGACGGCTGGGATCCGATTCCAGGTAGTATCGAGGCGATCAACCGACTCAAAAAAGCAGGTTACCTGGTCACTATCGCATCCAATCATTCGGGCATTTCGCGCGGTCTTTATAGCGAGGAAGAATTGTTGGAAACACACGCCAAGATGCAGCGCCTGCTTGAAAATCGAGGCGCCAGCGTCGACGGTATTTTTTATTGCACCCACGGTCCCGAAGCGAACTGCGTATGCCGTAAACCCAAACCGGGTCTACTGTTTCAAATTGCCGGTCAGTTCAAAATCGATCTCAAGCAAACAGCAGTCGTAGGGGATGATATCAGCGATATTCAAGCAACGAAGATGGCCAACGCCAAACCGATTCTGGTTCGCACCGGAAAGGGAGAGTACGTGATGCAGAACTTTCCCGAAGTACTGGATGTTCCGGTTTACGATGACCTGGCCCACTTCGTGCGCCACACACTGCGCCGCAAATAGATTCCGGCCGTGGTCAGTCCGCTCTATAAAATCTGGTTGGGAATACGCTCAACCATATTCTGGATATTCTTTCTGCCGGTCATGCTGCTCTTAGCCTGCCTGGTTTCGCTGACGTTTTTTATGCCACTGAATTTTCTGATGGGTATTGTCAGGTTCTGGATCAGTTACTCACTCTGGTGCTTGCGAATTATCTGTGGACTCAAGTATACGGTTGAAGGGCTTGAAAATATTCCTGATCATGGTTTTATCGTAATGAGTAAACATGGCTCAACCTGGGAAACGATCGCGATACAGAGTTTGTTTCGTCCCCTGATCTGGGTGGTCAAGCGTGAGCTGACCTGGATCCCTTTTTTTGGTTGGGCTTTAAAAGCGATGGATGCAATTGCCCTGAATCGGGGTACCGGTCGCAAGGCTATCAACCAGCTGATCACTGAGAGTCAAGTGCACATGGACCAGGGAAGAATCCTGATGCTATTTCCCGAGGGCACGCGTGTTTTACCGAAACAAAAGAAACCGTTCAAGATTGGTGGCGCCATTGTTTCCCAGCGCACCGGGTATTCGGTGCTGCCGATTGCGCACAATGCAGGAGAATACTGGCCACGACATAGCTGGATCAAGTGGCCTGGAACCATTCGAGTCGTTATCGGCAAACCTATCGATCCACAGGGCAAGAAGCCCGAGGAAATTATTAACGAGGTGGCAACCTGGATTCTGAGCGAGTGTGAACGAATCAGTGACGAAGCCCAATTGCGACGAATTGGTGTTCTATAATGACCTGTGGATTGAAAGCAATGCAGGTTATTGTTGGTGCGTTTTAAATTACTGGTAATACTTTTCTTGTATGCCGGCCTGGCGCAGGCTGATTTGACCGGGGTTACGGTAGAACTTGCCAACGTCGATGCGGACTGGAAATTTGATGGCGGCGTGCGCGAAGCCCAGATCAACAGTATCGCCTTTCAGATTGAGGAAAAAACTGCAACCGGATTAAGTGTCGGCGGGGGCATCGGTTACCTTGATATGCGCGTTCTTGGCGATAGCAACACGGATACGAGAAAATTTGACGGGGAGTATCTGCAGATTTACCTGCGTCAGGAAATTCGCATCAGTGAGCGCATCTCACTGCAAGGTTTATTCAGTTATAGTTACAATACCGGTCGCGACAATAAAGAAGACGATCGGGCCGATATAGACTGGAATGAAGCCAGTTTTCAGATCGACGCGAGCCTGCGTTTTGCCAACTTCGCGATTACTCCGTTTGCAGCCTATTACGACATCGATGGAGATATCAGCGATAACAACGGTACCGAAGTTTTTGATATGGATGATCCGGTAAGCCAGGGTATCCGCTTCGACTTTTACACCGATTCGACGGCTTTCATCCGTATCGTGTTTCAATCCGGGGGGCAGTCAGGGGGCTATCTGACTTTCGCGCGCCGTTATTAATTGCTGTCGGAGTAACGGCTTTTACGCCCGCTGTAGGTTACGATCAACTCGTCAATGCTGGCCTGGTCGTATTCGCGCAAACCGCTTAACACCATCTTCTTCTGGCCCTTGCCCACCAGTTCTCCGTTGCAGCTCAAGTCGTAGTTGAGAGCAACATCGCCACGTTTGCCGTAAAGCCGGAAAATATTGTCGCTCAAGGAGAGGCTTACCGAATCGATGTCGAGCCTGTCCAGCGAAATGCGCATATGGTCATAGATTACCAATGGTCTTTCGGGATTAATCATGACATTGTTTTGTTTCATCAGGGGTACCAGTATAAGCGGAAATGTTTCGCCCGAAAATTTCACATAGTTGCGCGTTAGTGACTCGATAAGAACCGGGTTGTGACTGTGCTCGCCGTTAGTTGAAATATCGAGGTATTTTTTATCGTGCTCGTCGTAAATCGATATTTCACGGGCGTCTACCTCGGGCAGAATCAGGGTGGTGTCATCGCCTACCATGCCCGAGAACGAAATGCCCATGGTTTGACGCAGGCCGTAGTGATGGATGATGATCGAGAATAGCAAATCGCCAGGCACGCAGAATCGTTTTGAATCGATATCGTGAATGGGATTGAAATCACCGGCCACCGATTTCGCAAAATCGCTGGCCTGCTGTCGGCTAAACGAGAGTCTGGAACCATCCAGGGTGTAGTATTTTTCTAGATTCATTTTTCTTATCTCGGGTTAACTTCCTGGGGCCCGGGGTGGTAT
Source organism: Gammaproteobacteria bacterium (assembly GCA_029288195.1). Classification (GTDB taxonomy): domain Bacteria; phylum Pseudomonadota; class Gammaproteobacteria. Next base: position 5,559 of record JARFPR010000310.1, read on the forward strand.
CTTACCCCATTTTGTAAAAGGGAACTAACCTGTGAGTTTTGACACTCAACAACCTGCACGTCGAGAGACTTTCTATGCTTAGCTTTTCAGATCTCTCGCTGCGACGTTCTACTACTCTGCTATTCGAAGCGGCCGACTTTAAAATATACCCGGGACAAAAGCTCGGCATTACCGGTGCTAACGGTTGTGGCAAGACGTCGCTGTTTGCATTAATTCGTGGTGAACTGTCATCCGACCAGGGTCATTTCACGATGCCGCAAGACTGGGCGGTAGCTTCGGTAGAACAGGAAGCCGAACTGAGTGAGCGAATCGCCCTTGAATATGTAATCGATGGTGATGAAGAGTTAAGACAGGTTGAAACCAGGCTGGTTGAGGCTGAGACCGAAACGGATGCATTATCGATTGCGAGCTGCCATGAACGGCTGCAGGAAATCGACGGTTACCAGGCAACCAGTCGCGCGGCAAGGTTGCTTGCAGGACTCGGTTTTAGCGAGGCCGAAATTCGACGACCACTCAATAGCTTCTCCGGGGGCTGGATCATGCGCCTCAACCTGGCGCGCGCGTTGATGTGCCGCTCCGACCTGTTGTTGCTCGATGAGCCCACCAACCACCTCGACCTCGACGCGGTAATCTGGCTTGAACAGTGGTTGAAGCGATACCAGGGTACGTTAATGTTGATTTCGCATGACCGTGATTTCCTCGACGCTGTCGTTACCACCGTGGCCCATATCGAGAATCAGCATATCGACCTGTATCGGGGCAATTACACCGCGTTTGAAATGCAACGGGCCGAGCGTCTCGCGCAGCAGCAGGCGGCTCATCAAAAGCAGCAGCAAAGCATCGCCCACATGCAGGCTTACATCGATCGCTTCCGCGCCAAGGCGTCCAAGGCAAGACAAGCTCAAAGTCGCATCAAGGCCCTCGAAAAAATGCAGCTTATTGCACCTGCTCATATCGACTCGCCCTTTCACTTCGAGTTTCGCCCACCCAGGGCAATGCCGACTTCACTGCTGAAACTGGGCCGAGTTTCAACCGGTTATGACGATAAAACCGTACTTGAGAATATCGAGTTTTCGTTGATCCCGGGCGAGCGTATCGGGTTGCTTGGCCTGAACGGGGCAGGCAAATCGACATTTATTAAGCTGCTGGCAAACGAATTGCAGCCCTTCGACGGAAATGTGACACGTGCAAAGGATTTGAATGTTGGTTATTTTGCGCAACACCAGGTTGAACAGCTTGATCTCGAGGCTCACGCCCTGTTGACGATGCAGCGAATGGATTCGAAATTGAGCGAGCGTGAAATCCGGTCTTACCTCGGTGGTTTTAATTTTCGCGGCGAAAAGGTGTTACAGGCCGTCAAAACCTTTTCCGGCGGCCAAAAAGCGAGGCTGGTTTTGGCATTGTTAATCTGGAGTCGCCCTAATTTACTATTGCTGGATGAACCAACCAACCACCTGGATCTGGAAATGCGCCTGGCATTGAACCAGGCTTTACAGGGTTTTGATGGCAGCGTCATCCTGGTATCGCACGATCGACACCTGTTGCGTAGTGTTTGCGATGACCTTTGGCTGGTGGATGGCGGTATGTTGCAGCACTTCGAGCAGGATCTCGATTACTATCCGTCATGGCTTGCGCAGCGCAAGTCGCGAGGCGAAAACTCAACCGCATCTACTGTTGTTAGTCATCAGCAAACCCGTCGCCAGCAAAAATTTCAGTTGAACCAGCTCAACAAGATAGAAAAAAAACTTGCTAAATTACATACCCTGCAGGAAAGCCTCGAACAGAAACTCGAAGACAGTTCAATCTATGATGCCGAGAATCGTGATCAATTGAATGCCAACCTGGCTGAACAGGCAGAAAACAGAAAACAACTGGACCAGGCCGAAGAGGACTGGTTACGCTTAAGCGAGTCGATAGAACAACAGGCAAACTAGCTGTTGCGACAATTGCACACGATTTGCCCCAGTGTCTTGAGCGCATTTTCGTTGGCCTGGTTCCACGGGGAGCCGCAATTAATACGCAGGTGGTTGCGGAAGCCACGGGTTGCCGAAAACAGGATTCCCGGGGTTATCGCAATATTGTGCTCGAGCGCGCGGTTAAAAATATCGATGCTGTCGCAACCGCTCGGCATTTCCACCCACAGCACGTTGCCACCGTGCGGATGTGAAATGCGAGTGCCTTCCGGGAAATTCTTGGAGATCATAAAGCGGCCTCGTTCGACCTGTTCGCGCATCGCCACGCGCAGTCGTACCAGGTGCCTGTCGTATTGCCCACTGCTGAGAAACTCGGCCAACGCGAGCTGGTTGATCGATGAGGTGGCCGAGGACCAGGCTTGTTTGTACTGCAGGAACTTCTTGTAATAGCGGCCCGCGATTACCCAGCCGACGCGATGACCCGGTGCCAGGGTTTTGGAAAAGGATGAACAACTCAGCACGATGTTATTGAGGTCATAGGATTTGGCGGGGCGGGGCGGTTTATCGCCGAAATAGACGCTGCCGTAAACGTCGTCCTCGATGAGCGGAATGTCTCGTTCGGCCAGTAAATTTACCAGTTCGCGCTTGCTCTCTTCCGGCATCTGGCAGCCCAGCGGGTTGCTGGTGTTGGGTGATGCCATGACTGCCTTGATGTCCATTGTATCGAAGGCTTCTTCCAGTGCGTCCAGGTTTAAA
>JARFPR010000197.1 GCA_029288195.1 Gammaproteobacteria bacterium
CCGGGGACAGGGGAAACCTGATCGGTTGTCCAATAGCCGCCTGGGCCTGTGAAGACCAGGAGCGAATGGATTCGCTAGGCGTTGATTTTTATGCGCAGGCGCTGGGTTCTGAAACCGCGCACTGGGCTGAAATTCAGGCAAAATATAAGCGCGGCGAACCCTTTATCGCCTATGCCTGGGCACCGCACTGGATACATGCGGCACTGGACCTGGTTGAAGTGGAGCTGCCCCCGGAAGCTGCATGGCCCGACGATGTTACCTTTAAATTCGCCAACCCCGATATGATAAAAGAACATCCGGAGGCAACTGAGGTAATCCGCAAGCACCGACTGACCAACAATCAGCAGGCGGGCATGATTTATGAAATCGATGTCAAGAAACGCGATGTCGATGAAGTGGTCGAGGAGTGGATGGAGGCCAATGAATCGATCTGGCGCACCTGGTTGCCATAATCGTTTCTGCTAACGGTTTAATACAGGCCCCTTTACAGGGGCCTGTTTTTTTCCGGCATCCTTCAAACAACCAGTACAAATGAATGGCAATAACGTTATTGTCCTGATGTCCGACGAGCATACCCGTTCGGTCATGGGGGCATACGGCAACGATCTCGCCCATACACCGACCCTGGATAGACTAGCCAATAGCGGTGTGCGTTTCGACAACGCTTACACACCGTCACCGATCTGTATCTCCGCGCGCGCCAGCTTTGCAACAGGGACCCAGGTATTCGAACATCGCTGCTGGTCTTCGGCCGAACCCTATTATGGACAGCAGCAAAGCTGGATGCACCGGTTACGAGAAAAAGGTCATGACGTGGTTGCTATTGGCAAGCAACACTACCGGTCGGCAGCCGATGATACGGGATTCAGTGAGCAGATACTGCCGATGTACCTGGCCAACAACGGTGTCGGCTGGCCGCAGGGTCTGCAACGAAAGCCGATGGGAGAGTTTCCCGATTCCGTCGAAATGGCTTCAATCCTGGGGCCCGGCGAAACCAGTTATACCCGCTACGATCGCGATATTACCGCGGCGACAGTCAACTGGCTTCAACAGCGGCAAGCATCGGATTCGATGCCCTGGGTACTGTTTGTATCCTTTATCTGCCCGCATTTCCCGTTGTCAGCTCCTCGACAGTTTTATGATTTGTACCGGGATATTGATTTACCGGCACCCTACGATTGCGATCCTGCAAAACAGTTAAAGCATCCGGTGATCGACGAGATGCGTCGCTTCTGGGATTATGCCGATCATTTTGATCCTGACAGCGAAAAAATCGGGCTCAGGAACTACTACGCACTGTGCAGCTTTCTCGACGATAATGTCGCGCAGGTGTTAGCTGCGCTGGACGAATCAGGACAGGCCGATAATACCCAGGTTATCTATACCAGCGATCACGGCGATATGACCGGTAACCATGGTATCTGGGGCAAATGTTACATGTACGAGGATTCGGTCGGTATCCCCATGACCTTGAGCGGGCCCGGCATTGAACCCTCGACAAACGCTACACCGGTTTCGCTGACAGATCTGGCGGCGACGATTGAGCATGCGGTCCACGGTGAGGTCAGCCGTCCAGTAAATAGTTGGCAGAGCAGGCCACTGCATGAATTCATCGATAATGCTGATAGCGAACGCCCGGTCTTGAGCGAATATCATGATGGTGGCAGTCCCTGCGGGTTTTTCATGTTGCGCAAGGACCGATGGAAGTATGTTTTTTTCTCCGAAGGACACCCGTCGTTGTTGTTCGATATGAAGAATGATCCACGGGAACTGGTCAATCTTGCCGATGACGCAGCACATGCAACGATCCTGTCTGAGTTGCGGGAACAGTTGTTGCAGATTCTCGATCCCGAAGCAGTGAATCGACAGGCTTTTTCCGACCAGGCAGCAATGATGGAAAGGCTCGGCGGCATGAAAGCGATTTTGGCGTTACCGAGTTTTAATCACACGCCGATAGAGCAGGACTAGAGCTTCCTGAGTTCACCAATCCCAATGCCCTGTTCGCCGGCGATTGAATACAGCAGATAAATTTTTCCGTCTTCTACGAAAATAGCGGGGTCGCGAAGCTCATTTGCCCGCTCCATGATAGCGCCATATTGTGAAGCGCGCGGCGTGATGTCGGCACCTTCCCAGGTTTTTTGTGCGCGATGGATTTCAATGGTTTCAGCAAATCCCCATTGCTGCCAGTCGTCCGGTGTATGCAGCATAGATAGCAATATGCGTTCAGGAGAATCACCTACCCGTGTCCACAGGACAAACCACTGATCATCTTGTTGCAGCAGTGCATGATGCCGAATTGCCTCGGTCGTTAAGCGAGGACCGGCTTCAAAGTTTCCCAAACCATCGGTGGAACGATAGAGTTGTCCGGGCATTGCGAGCGCGTAGAACCAGCCATCGTGGCAAAAGATTCTGAAATAGGGTGAACCTATTGTTTCCATGCGTGCGGCAAAATTAAGTCCATCCCTTGATAGCGCCACCCGGCTGCGTTGCCTGCCATCTTCAAGTCGTCCGTGATAATAGAGTCGAATTTGTTCGGTTTCGTGATCGACCCAGACATCGGGTGAGGCGATGTGCGGATAGTTGCCGTCAGCGCCGGCCTCGATGTATTGGCGTGCTTCCGGGTGCAGCTCTGAGTCGGCAGGGGGGGTGCTGGCAAACAGGCTACGTTCAAGGTCAAGCGGAGGTGGCGTTATAATTTTCCAGGGGCCGGCAAGATCATCGCTGGCCGCGAGTCGGATCGAACGGCCCTCGTGATGGGCAAAATAAAGCAGGTACTTTCCCGGGGGATCAACCAGCCATTCGGGTGCCGCGATTAACGAAGGTCCGTTGACATTGCCTTCAAGCGCGGGATGTTCCCCAACATCGAGGATCGGGGCGTCATTCAGGTAATGAAAGGAAAACATTACTGCGGCGTAACACTATGCAGTGGTAGACCCCTCGCGTTCGCGTTCTTCGAGCAGGCCGGTTAGCCAGTCAGGGTCCATCTCCGGTACCGAAGAAAGCAACAGCTTGGTGTAATCGGGGTAGGGAGGTGCCAGGATTTCACTTTTCATACCCTGTTCGACGACGCGGCCCTCGAGCATTACAACAATCTGATCCGAAATTGCCTTTACCGTGGCGATATCGTGAGTGATGAATATATAGGTTAGCCCGAGTTCTTTCTGCAAACGCAGTAATAGTTCGAGAATACCTTTTTGCACAATCTGGTCGAGTGCCGAAGTCACCTCGTCACAGATAATCAGCTCAGGGTCGGCAGCGAGAGCTCGCGCGATGCAGATGCGCTGTTTTTGACCACCGGACAATTCAGCAGGCAGGCGATCGATAAAATCCTCGTTGAGTTCGATCATTTCGACCAGTTCAAGCAGGCGTTGGTCACGTTCTCTGCCGCGCAACCCGAGGTAAAACTCGAGTGGTCTGCCGATGATGTCACGGACGGTGTGGCGCGGATTCATCGCGGTGTCTGCCATCTGGTAAATCATTTGAATCTTTTGTAACTGATCGACGCTGCGTTCTTTGAGAGTGGGTGGCAATGCTTTTCCATTAAACAGAATCTGGCCTTTCGAAGGCGGTAGCAGGCCAGTAATTGCTCGTGCTGTCGTTGACTTACCGGAGCCAGACTCGCCAACGATTGCGACTGTATGTCCGCGTGGTACTTCTATTGTCACATCGTCTAGTACCTTGGCGCTGCCGGTGTAGCTGGCATCGACATGGTCAACCTTGAGAATAACGTCTTCCGATTCATCTTCGGGCTTTTCGATTGAGCGTACCGACCAAAGGGATTTTGTATATTCTTTTTTGGGATCGGACAGCATACTGCGGGTATCTGCATCCTCGATTGTTTCACCGTAGCGTAAGACCTTGATAACGTCCGCCATTTGTGCGACTACCGCGAGATCATGGGTGATGTAAATCGCGGCAGTGTTGTATAGCTCGACGATGCGGCGCATCGAAGCCAGTACCTCGACCTGGGTCGTTACGTCGAGTGCTGTAGTCGGTTCATCAAAAATGATCAGATCCGGGCGCGGCGACATCGCCATCGCGGTCATGACACGCTGCAACTGGCCGCCGGACACCTGGTGAGGGTAACGATCGCCGATATAGTCCGGGTTCGGCAATTGCAAGTCTCGGTAAAGCTTGCGCGCGTCAGACTTCGCCTCTTCTTCGGGTTTAATCCCCTTGCGTACCGTGGATTCCACGGTTTGTTCTATCAACTGGTGGGCCGGGTTGAATGAAGCCGCCGCAGATTGCGCAACATAGGCAATGCGGGAACCTCTCAGTGCCCGTCTTTCTTCGGCCGAGGCTTTCATCAAGTCTATGCCATCGAACATGATGCTACCACTGGTCAATCGACAGCCGGGGCGGGCAAAACCCATGGCTGCCAGGCCCAGGGTTGACTTACCGGCACCGGATTCTCCGATCAAACCCATGACTTCACCCCGCCGCAGGGTTATGTCGACACCCTTGACAATTTCGTGCCAGCGATCATCGCTGTAACCATCGATGACCATATCCTTCATTTCCAGCAGGATGTCGCCTTTTTGTCCCTTTGTTTCGTTACTCATAGGTGTATTCTCAATCTTTCAGGCCACTGGACTTATGCAGGAACCAGTCGACCACGAAATTAACCGCAACCGTAAGCAGCGCAATGGCTGCTGCTGGTAGCATCGGCGTCATCGCGGCGGTTAAATCGTACTCGGCAAACTGGATCAGGCCGGCAGTCTCACGCACCATCGAACCCCAGTCGGCAGTCGGTGGCTGAATGCCTACGCCAAGGAAAGAAAGCGCCGCGATGGTCAGGAACACGAAACAGAAACGCAAGCCGAATTCGGCCACCAGCGGTGGCATGATATTGGGCAGGATTTCCCGGTACAGAATCCAGAAAAGTTTTTCACCGCGCAATCTGGCTGCTTCAACATAGTCCATAACGACGACGTTAAGCGACACCGCGCGCGCGATACGAAAGACCCGGGTGGAGTCGAGCACTGCGATGATAATGATCAGGTTGAGTGTGTTCGCGCCAAACATCGACAGCAGGATAAGTGCAAAAATCAGGCTCGGAATCGCCATCAGGACATCCACCGAACGACTCAGCAGGTTATCGAGCCAGCCATTATTATTGATCGCCGCGGTAATACCGAGTCCACCACCAATGACGAAAGCGAACACTGTTGTTACGAATGCGATTCCGACCGTGTTGCGCGCACCATAAATGAGTCGAGATAGTATGTCACGACCCAGTTGATCGGTGCCGAACATGTATTCCTCGCCCCAGGGGGCATATGACAAATCAAATATCTCGGCTTCGCCATGGGGTGCTAACAAGGGCGCAAACAGTGCGAAAAATATATAAATCGTAATCACTATCAGCCCGAAAAGTGCCGTCGGTGGTGCGGATTTGAGACCTCGCCAGACATTTTCGAGGAATGTCCGGCGTGCTTTGATGAGTGTGACTTCACCGGCAGCCGAGTATCCCTGGTCACCCAATGCATCGGGTGTATGTCCCAATCCCTGGTCAGCGAGTTCAGCCTCGTTGCTGGGAGTTATATCGTCTTGGTTACTCATCGTGGATGTAACAACCGTGGGTTAGTAATTATTGAAATAATGTCGGCGAACAGGTTCAACAGGATATAGGTTGCTGCAAAGATCATTGCGCAGCCCTGGACCACCGGCACGTCGCGGGTGGTCACCGCGTCGACCATTAGTTGACCGACGCCCGGGTATACAAACACCACTTCGACGACAACCACACCAACGACCAGGTAAGCGAGGTTGAATGCGATTACCGTAACAATTGGCGCCCAGGCATTAGGTAAGGCGTGGCGCAGGATAATTTCAGATTTGGACGCACCTTTCAGATCTGCCATCTCGATGTAAGGACTCGCCATCAAGTTGATAATCGCGGCTCGCGTCATACGCATCATATGTGCCACGATGACCAGGGTCAGCGTTAGTGCGGGCAGGGCGGTTAGATAGACCCGTTCCCAGAAAGCCGCATCGGGATCGATATTGGCGAGTGATGGAAAAATCTTGGTAAACGAGGATAGCCCCAGTATTAACAGGTAGGCCACAAAGAATTCCGGGAATGATATCGTGGTCAGTGTCAGTGCATTGACCGTACGATCGTAAATAGTATTTCTATATAACGCGGCGGTAATGCCGAGAAACAGGGCTAGAGGCACCGAAATAATCGCTGCCATAGAGGCCAGGAACAGCGTGTTGGCCAGCCGTGGCGCCAGTAACTCGATAACGGGTCGAGAACGGTCCTGGCCGCCCGAAGATCCCCTGCCGGAAAATGAATTGCCCATATCACCGGTCAATATTCCGCCCAGCCAGTCGAAATAGCGTTCATGCATTGGTAAATGGAGGCCCAGTTCCTTACGAAATGCTTCGACGGTCTCGGGTAATGCCGCCTGCCCTAGCACCGCTTCACCGAAATCACCGGGTAAAAATTCAATCGAACTGAATAAAATTAACGAGACCACAAAGAGCGTGACCAGTCCCAGGCCGAGTCTTTGCAATATAGTGCGGATTACTGGGTGCACAGCATTTACCCCTCCAACTAGCCTTCCGAATCAATTCCCGGTGATTTCTTAGGAGACTTTATTTTAGTTATAACAAGGACAATGGGCCGCGGCCCATTATCCTCGGTTGTTACTTAACTTAAGCGAACCACCAGCGTTCGACATTCTTGTTACCGTCGAATTCCCAGTTACCGGCAACTTGCTCGTCGTGTCCTATTTTTTTGCTGACAGCATGAATGTAGTTGGCAAACATCGGAACCAATGCGCCACCATCGTCGTTAAGGATTTGCTGGGTCTCGTAGTACATCGCGCGACGTTTTTCATTGTCGAGTTCCGAGCGAGCCGCGATGACCAGTTCGTTGAAACGATCGGCGGCGTCCCCGGTCCTCCAGTTGGTATCGTTCCACTCGCTGTCATTCACGTAGGCACTGGAGTACATCCAGTCCACCGTCGGACGACCACCCCAGTAACAGGCACACCAGGGCTTCTTGTTCCAGACATTCGACCAGTAACCATCCTTGGGTTCACGCACCACGTTAACGTTGAGGCCAGCCTTGGCTGCGGAATCCTTGATCAGCAGGGCCGCATCGACCGCGCCGGAGAAAGCGGCTTCAGAAGTGCCGAGATCCAGAGTGCCATCGAACCCAGATTTCTTGAGGTGGTGCTTGGCTTTGTCCGGATCATACATACGCTGCGCCATTTCACCGTTATGGAAGGGCTGCGAACTTGAAATCGGGTGGTCGTTACCCACTGCGCCGTGGCCCAGCAGGATTTTCTTGACCAACTGCTCGCGATCGACCGAAAGCTTGACCGCCATGCGCAGATCGTAGTTATCGAAAGGAGGGGCATCGACGCGCATCGGAAAGGTGTAGTGCAGGGTTCCCGTGGTTTCCAGAATCTTGAGGCTGGGATTGCGGCTCAGTAAATGTACGGTTTTCGGATCAACCCGGTTTATCGCATGCACCTCCTGGTTCATGACCGCATTCTGACGCGCCGTGGTATCAATCAGTGAAATCGTTTCGACCTCGTCGAAGTGGGCGCGATCCGACTTGAAGTAGTTTGGATTACGCTTGAATGTCGCACGTACACCGGGCTCGAATTTTTCGATGATATAGCCACCGGTACCGAAACCCGTCTGCCAGTCCATTGCCCCATTGAATTCGGGGAGGATAGCAAAGTGGTAATCGCTCATCAGAAACGGAAAGTCTGCATTTCCCGCATTGAGTTTAATGGTAACTTCATGCGAACCGGTTTTCTTGATGCTTTCTACTGAGGAAACCAGCGCCTTGACTGCTGACTGTGAATCCTCTCCTCGATGGTGGTTCAACGAGGCAAGCACGTCCTCGGGGGTCAATGATTTACCATTATGAAATTCGACGCCCTTGCGTAGTTTGAAGACCCAGGTCGTGGCATCGCTACTGGCTTCAAAAGTTTCTACCAGTTCTGGGATGAGCTGCCCGGTATTGTCTACTTCGAATAGATGATTGGCATAGGTGAAGACGACATTTTGTGAAAAGCCGTTTTCATTGGTTGCCGGGTCCAGGTTGTCGGTCGTCGAACCGTGCCCAGTGCCCTGTACGAATTTGCCACCCCTTTTAGGCATTGCCGCATGCACGGATTGCGACAGCAGGGTTGCAGCAAAAGGTGCCGCGAGGCCCAGTGCGCCCGCGCGTTTGATAAATTCGCGCCGATCGAGCTTTCCCTCTCTCGCCGCTTTTTCGAGATCTTTGATGTCCGCCATTGGTTATCTCCTCATGGTTGGTTGTATTTATACTCTGGTATTATATTTTTCCTGATGTGACGTCTATTAGGTGATTTTATGTAAGGCTTGAGATATAACGTCTTGGTGCGAATGTTTTAACATGAATCGGGTAGTGATATCATTTCT
>JARFPR010000216.1 GCA_029288195.1 Gammaproteobacteria bacterium
GGTATTGAACGGGTCATGGAGGGCATTTTCCGGGTCGGCGTCGGTAAACATCGGCGTGCCGTCGGCATTGCTGCCCGGCCAGGGAGAGTATGTGACCGCCGGGTTATAGTAATTCAGGTTACCATGGTGGGTGCGTACGACCCAGCCGAGATCCCAGTCAGCGCGCGTGCCGTCTGCCGGCGGCAGCACGTAGCGACTGCCGTCGTAGAGACGTGTAAACGAGTGCGCATAATAGGCCCGGTCCTCATCGTCGATTATGGGTAAGCCACCCGTCGTGGCAAGACCAGCCGTGCCATTTGGGACCATCGGGCCCCAGTCCATGCTGCCCGAGTCATCGATGGTGAAAAACACGTTGGGTTCGACGATGGTGGACAGGAACAGGGGCGCTGTCGCCAGCGTGCCCGGTGCGGCGTAAGCCGACTGGATAGTTGACATACTGAAGACCGTCGTTGAAACGATCACTGCAAGTCCCTTGATAAGTTTTTTGGTAAACATAGTTCTCATCCTAAAAAAATGTTATGGCTTGTCTTTGCCAAAATACGATTGAACGTATCTAAATGAATTAACGGTCAGGCCTACGCCACGCGCGGTAGAGCGATAGATGGATACAATATCGCCGGACTGTATCGTGCCATAGCTGCCGATATTGACTCCGGCCAGGGGGTTCTGTGACCGGTCTCCCAGGTATTCGATCATGTAGCGCGGTTGCTCCCAGGCATCCAGCGCAGTTGCTGTCTGTTGCGACGAAGTGTTCCAGTTGGGTCTGAAATAATCCGGGCCGTTATAGGCCGGGTTATTGTCCGGGACGGTAATCAATCCTAACCCCGCGTTGTTGAAATCCGCATTCGTAGTTGAATTGCCAATAAAGGTTTCGGCACTCGAAAGTCCAACTTCAGCCGCCTGAAACATCAGTCCGGTTTCGCGCTGGTTACCCGCCATTGCCAGGTCGGTAGTAGTGCGCTGAATTGAAGTCAGGCCGAGCATGGTGAGGCTGACCAGTATGATCAAGCTGACTACCAGTGCGACGCCTTGTTGTTGTTTTCTGTTAGAAATCATCATTATTAACCTATGCGATTACGCAGTGCGATCGTGGTCGTAAAAACCTGGCGCAGCCGACGGTCGGCCGGAGTGGTTTGCACGCCGTTAAAAGTGTACGTCTGGGGCGCTTCGGTCACGAAATCATCGATTGAGTGGATCAGCAGCATAACTCTGAGCGAAACCACGGCGTTGAAATTGGGGACGTTATCAGCGGTAACGTACTGATTCGGGAATTGATCATTGTCGCTGTCTATGCCATACAGGATCTGCATGTCTTCGACGCCCTCGACCAGTTCCTCGACTATCCCGTTAAACTCCTGGCGAAACAGCGCGGTTTCACCGTTACCGCTGGCGGCATTGCCGATAGAATAGTTCACGGTTTGCAGTTCGATGACCATGGCGTCGTTTTCGAACTGCTGACTCTTGGGCGCAGCAAGGTTAATCACGGTTTGCACCGGGTTGGAAACGTCGACACTGCTGACTGACAGGATATCGGCTTCGGGAATGTTCAGTATAAACTCGCCGCAGCGCGCAACCAGTATAATGTCACCGGCACTGATCCTACCGGTGGGATTGACATTAAGAGATTGAATAGCTCCCGAGGTAAATGGAGCTTCAACATTGGTCTGGCCCGGCTTGCCGCCGCGAACGGTCAACTGGTCGGAACCATTAAGCCCATTGTTGTTGGTGCCCACAATTGCGCCCGGCAGAGTAGGAGCTGGGCTAATAAAATCATGGAACTCGGCGTCGTAGCCAGGATGCGTGCCGGGCAACGTGTCGTTGATATTTGTAGTGTTAGCCGGATTGAATGAGATACATCCCCATTGATTGGCCAGGCGCAAGTCCTGGCTCATCGAATCGAGTGCGAAGCGGCCATTTTCCTGGACTTCCGCGAGTGCGTTGGTAAATTTAAAAGTGACCTTGTTGCCAACGTACACTTGCACGATACCACCCAGCAGGAACAGGCTGATGACCAGCGCCACCAGGACTTCGACCAGTGAAATACCTATTTGTTTGTTTAAAAGTTTCATGGCGCCACCGTCAATATGTAACAGGTTAAATCGACCGTCGGATCGGGTCCGCAATTGGTGCCGGCCGCCCCGGTGCCTTCATCGTCCCACATGACGGTCACCTGCAAAACGGTCCCCAGCAAAGCATCGGGACTACTGGTGATTATTCCCTGTCCGGCGGGAAGGGTCTCGACCATGGTTTCCCAGTCGGCGGCATCGGCAACGACCATCTGCGCGTCGGAACAGTTCAACGTCATGCAGTCCTGGGTATAACCGATGCTGGTGTCGATACCGTTGTAATTATTGAACTGGGCGGCCGTATTGGCGCGAATTCGATCCGACATGTTATAGGCATACCAGACTGCCTGGCTGTGATTAAGCGAACTGGCATTCTGGCTCATCGCGGTAATCTGTAACGACGCGATGCCCAGTAAGCCAACCGAAATTACGAGCAGTGCAATCATGGCTTCGATCAGGGTTACACCTTGCTGGATTTTATTCTTTATGGACATGCTGATTCATCCTGGAACCGGACCCGTCCGGTATTGGAAATTGTGATAGTTTTGCCGTGATCGCCGGTACGCTGGTCACACAGCAAAAAGCTGCCGGTTGCAGTGACAAAACCGCGATTGTCGTAGGTAACCTGGGTTCCGTATGCGGCGGACGGGGTGAACGCGTTGTTACCTTCCATTGCCTGATTCACGCGCAAGATATCCTCGTTTACGGTGGCCGCGTCATAGGTGCCGTTGGCATCGGCGTCGACGTAAACTATCCAGCCGTCTTCCCAGTTACCACCGGTGCAGCCCACGGTATCGTTACTGACGCAGAGAGAAACCTGCGCATGGCGTTTGACTGCCTCGCTGCGAGCGTAAGACAGGTGACCGATCATCGTATTGATGTTCGTGGTCAGCCGATCGTTTTGACTAAAAGCCCTCATCGACGGTAACGCGACTGCAACGAGGATTGATATCAACGCTACCGTGATTAATAACTCCAGCAATGTAAAACCTGATTTCTTTTTCATGCTTGTATCCTAATTCAAACGGGAGAAAAGTCTGCTTAAACAAGATAGGATATTGAAATGCACCGATAAACGGTACTCAGCGCTAAAAAACACTGAAATCAACAACCTACGAGTTGAGAAACGCGTCACAATAATGTCCGGTCACGATCAGATTAAACGTTCTATCAAAAGCTTTGTGCGCCGTAGCGGGCGCATGACGCCAGCACAGAAAAATGCACTAAAAACCTACTGGCCCATGTATGGTATTGAGTTTAGTCAAAGCCAGCCGGATTTCCTGTCAGAATTCGAGGCATTGAAGCTCGAAATCGGTAT
>JARFPR010000247.1 GCA_029288195.1 Gammaproteobacteria bacterium
AAAGATTAACCTGGCACCTGTCTCTAGTAGCGGGAAATCACGAGGTATTGAAGTGGCAATAACAGCATCTCTAGTTAAAGAACTGCGCGAACGAACCGGTTCGGGCATGATGGAATGTAAAAAGGCATTGGTCGAAACAGACGGCGATATCGACGCGGCAGCGGAGCTCATGCGTAAATCCGGGGCGGCAAAGGCGGATAAAAAGGCGGGTCGTGTCGCGGCTGACGGGGCAATCAAGGCAATGGTCAGCGACGATGGTAAAACGGCTGTAATCCTTGAGATCAATTCTGAAACCGATTTTGTCGCCAAGGATGAAAATTTTCAGGCCTTCGCCGATGAGGTTTTAGCGACTGTCGCTCAGCACAAACCAGCATCTGTCGATGCGTTGGCTACAATGACCCTGGCAAGCGGTCAGAGCGTCGAAGAAGCGCGGCAGGCGCTGATCGCCAAGGTTGGTGAAAATATCCAGGTACGACGATTTGAAATTCTGCAATCCAGCGCTTCAATTGCCTCTTACCTGCATGGAGCGCGTATTGGTGTGCTGGTTGATTCGAGTGCCGACACCGATCTGGCTCGCGATATTGCCATGCACGTGGCGGCGGTCAATCCGCAATTTGTCGATCAGGATTCGGTACCGACTGAATTTATCGAATCAGAAAAATCGATTTTAATTGCCCAGGCTGAATCCAGCGGTAAGCCCGCTGAGATTATCGAAAAGATGATCCAGGGCAGGCTCGAAAAGTTGTTGGCAGAAGTGACCCTGCTGGGGCAGCCTTTTGTCAAGGATCCTGATCAAAAGGTTGGCAAGCTGTTGTCGGATGCCGGGGCCTCGGTGACGGGTTTTATCCGTTACGAAGTGGGTGAAGGTATCGAGAAAAAGGTTGAAGACTTTGCCGCCGAAGTGGCATCACAGCTAAATGCCTGAAACTGGAAAAAGCCGCGATTTTCGCGGCTTTTTTTTGCCTGGCCTCCGTGCTGACAACTGCTTTAGTTGAATAATGGCCTTATAATGCCGCGACATTATCGATAAACTCCGCGTTTGCGTTCACTTGCCTTTGTTTTTGCGGAGTACCTGAAGTCAAAAACCTTGGAAGGGCAAAAAATAACCCTATGACGACAATCAAATATAAACGCATTTTGATCAAGCTTAGCGGTGAAGCGCTGCTGGGCAAGTACGAATCGGGTATCGATCCCGAGATGATTGAAAAGCTCGCGCTGGAGTTAATCCAGTTACACGATAACGGCGTCGAAATCGGTTGCGTTGTCGGTGGTGGCAACTTGATGCGCGGGGCCAACCTGGCAGTAAACGGACTCGATCGCGTTACTGCTGATCACATGGGTATGCTGGCAACGGTAATGAATGCTTTGGCACTGAATGACCAGATACAGCGTCTTGGCGCCGGCTCTGCAGTCATGTCCGGTCTCGATATGCCACAGGTTTGTGAATTTTATAACCAACGCGATGCTCGTCGTCGTATCGGCGCCGGCGAGATTGTTATATTTGCTGCCGGCACCGGGAGCCCTTATTTTACCACCGACACCGGCGCCAGCCTGCGGGCAATCGAAATTAAGGCCGATTTATTGATCAAGGCAACCAAGGTCGATGGAATTTACGACCGGGACCCGGTCAAACATGCCGACGCGGTGCGATATTTGCATTTGAATTTCGATCAGGCTATCGATCAACGCCTTGCGGTGATGGATGTTGCGGCGATGATTTTATGTAATGATAACGCGTTGGACCTGGTGGTTTGCGACATCAATCAGCCAGGCGCTTTGATCGACCTGGCAAAAGGCAAACAGGTAGGAACCCGGGTTACCCGCAAAGAGGCAGAACAATGATAGAAGATATCAAGCAAGACGCGCGCAATCGAATGAGCAAGAGCATCGAAGCCTTTAAAGCCGAGTTGAGCAAAATAAGAACCGGTCGTGCTCACCCGAGCATACTTAATCATATTACGGTGGATTTCTATGGCAGCGATGTCCCGGTGGGACAGGCTGCTAATATAACCGTGGAAGATGCGCGTACGCTAGCCGTTACGCCCTGGGATAAAAGCATGGTGCAGGTGATAGAAAAGGCGATTATGACCTCGGATCTCGGGCTTAATCCGACCACGGCGGGTACCGTGGTCCGAGTACCCATGCCACCACTTACCGAGGAACGTCGCAAGGAACTGGTCAAGGTGGTCAGGGAACTGGCCGAAAATGCGCGTGTTGCAGTCAGAAATATTCGTCGAGACGGTAACAACGATTTAAAGACCCTGTTGAAAGACAAGGATATTTCCGAGGACGAAGAACGTCGTGGCGAAGACCTCGTGCAGCAGGTAACTGATCAGTCTACCGACGAAATCGAGTCGTTGCTGCAAACCAAAGAAAAAGAACTGATGGAGATTTGATCACGGTATCGTTACGGGATCATGACTTCGCAACCACAGGAATCGGTTCCCAGCCACGTTTGCATCATCATGGATGGCAACGGGCGCTGGGCAAAGAAAAGATTGATGCCGCGTGGCTATGGGCATCGTCAGGGTGTTGAAACAACGCGACGTGCAGTCGAGTTCTTTGCAGCTGCAGGAATCAAGCATCTTACCCTTTTCGCATTCAGCAGTGAAAACTGGAATCGTCCCGACGAGGAGGTAACCGGCCTGATGGAACTGTTCATGCAGTCGTTGCAGAAATACACCAACGAGTTACATGAGAAAGGCATCCGCATTCGCTTTATCGGTAACCGCGCCATGTTTTCTGAAGCGCTGCAACAGAAGATCAGCGAAACGGAAGTAATCACCGGCAACAACAGTGTCATGACCCTCAATATCGCGGCTAACTATGGCGGTCAATGGGATATCGTTAATGCTGCCCGCGCCCTGGCCGGACAGGTCAGCGAAGGCGAAATAACGCCTGCGCAAATTGATGAGCAGGTTTTCAGGCAGGAACTGTCGCTGGGTGACAGTCCCGATCCCGATTTATTTATCCGTACCGGTGGCGAGCACAGGATCAGTAATTTCCTGCTATGGCAGCTCGCCTATGCAGAGTTCTATTTTTGTGACCGCTTATGGCCGGACTTTTCCGATAGTGATATGCGTGACGCGTTAACAGAATATACTCAAAGGCAGCGTCGATATGGCAAAACGGGTGAGCAAATAGAGGCGGCAAACTAGTGCTCAAACAGCGAATTATCACCGGGCTTGTGCTCGGAGTCGTGGTAATCGGCACTATTTTGATACCAAATACGTTCTGGGTGAGCATCCTGTTCGCGGGAATGCTGTTTGCAGCGACCCGGGAAATGCTGATGCTTACGATCAAGCCGCCCGCTCTAACTGCAGCAATAGCCTCGGGCGTGTTTGTCTTGCTCTTCTGGTGGTCACTGGGGCTGGTTAATCCACTGTTAATATATTGGCAGTCGCTGGCGGGCCTGGTGCTCTGGGTATTGATTACCTTCGCACTGATTGCCTATCGGCATAACGGCAATTTACCGCTTCTAGCGCGCATACTCATACTCGGACTGGGGCTGGACCTGTTGTGGATCTGCCTGCATGGCCTCATTTACCTGCATTACGTCTATGGCGGTGAAATGCTGCTCTACCTGCTTAGCATCGTCTGGATAGCCGACATCGGTGCCTATTTCAGCGGGCGACGTTTTGGCAAACGAAAACTGGCACCGGCCATCAGTCCGGGGAAGACCTGGGAAGGTTTTTACGGCGGCCTGGTTGCAAACCTGGTATGGATAGTCTGTATCTACCAGATTAGTTCGGGCTGGGGTTTCGGTTGGGTCCAGTTTTTCCTGATAAGTTTAGCGACTTCGCTGATCTCGGTGGTCGGAGATTTGTTTGAAAGCATCCTCAAGCGAGAAGCCGGTGTCAAGGATAGCGGCAAGTTACTGCCGGGTCATGGTGGTGTGCTGGATCGCATCGATAGCGTTATTGCAGCGTCACCCGTGTTTGTTGCCGGCACCTTTCTGGCAGGTTCGTTGTGAAGCAGGTTACGATGCTTGGTGCAACCGGATCAATCGGGCAGTCAACGCTCGATATCGTCGCTCGTCACCCTGATCGATACTCCCTCTACGCACTAACTGCGAATAACAACCATCAGAAAATGCTGCAATTGTGCCGCCGGTTCGCGCCGCGTTTCGCGGTGATGCGAGATGAGGGAAGTGCGCAACTTCTGCAGCAGGAAATTGGCGATCTGCCGACCGAGGTTCTGGCCGGTGAAATCGCGCTGGCTGAAGTGGCTGCCGCTGATGGAGTCGATATTGTCGTTGCCGCCATTGTTGGTGCGGTCGGATTGATGCCAACACTGGCCGCGGTTCGTGCCGGCAAGCGCATATTACTCGCCAATAAGGAAGCCCTGGTGATGGCGGGGGCCTTGTTCATGGATGAGGTTGTGCAATACGGCGCCGAGCTGTTACCGGTTGATAGCGAGCATAATGCAATTTTTCAATGCCTGCCGGCGGGATCTATCGGCAAAAGCGTGGGCGGGGAGGGAGTGCGTAAAATAATCCTCACCGGTTCAGGTGGACCGTTTCGGGATATTGATGTTGAATCTCTCGATGGCGTCACCCCGGAACAGGCCTGCGCCCATCCTAACTGGGACATGGGGCCCAAAATTTCCGTAGATTCGGCTACCATGATGAACAAAGGACTTGAATTGATCGAAGCCTGCTGGATGTTTGCTGTAGACCAGGGGGATGTTGAAATTTTGTTACATCGACAAAGCATTGTTCACTCGATGGTTGCGTATAATGATGGCTCGGTCATCGCACAAATGGGAAATCCGGATATGCGCACACCCATAGCCAATGCATTGGCCTGGCCGGACCGTATCGAAAGTGGGGTTGAACCATTGGACTTGTTGCAGGTGAGCCAATTAGACTTCACACTCGCCGACGAGGAGCGCTACCCGTGCCTTAAGCTGGCGCGTGAGGCATGGTGCCAGGGCGGTACCAGTATGACGGTGCTAAATGCCGCCAACGAGATTGCGGTTGAACATTTTTTAAGCAGACAGATCAAATTTACCGAGATTTCGAAATTGATTACCAAAGTCATGCAACAATCCACAATTGAACCGGCCGAAGAGCTGGACAGTATTATGCGGGCAGATTTTAATGCGCGTGAACTGGCGCGCCGGCTAGTTGGACAGCGGACCTGATTATTATGGATTTTCTCAACCTTGTTTACAGCATTCTCGCCTTCATAGTAGCCATTGGTGTATTGGTAACGGTGCACGAATTTGGCCATTTCTGGGTTGCTCGCAAGCTCGGTGTCAAGGTATTGCGATTTTCAGTGGGTTTTGGCAAGCCGTTATGGTTAAGGAAAGCGGGTGCAGATGAAACCGAGTACGTTGTAGCCACGATACCATTTGGTGGTTATGTCAAGATGCTGGACGAACGCGAAGGCGAGGTCGCCGAACATGAGCTTGAGCGCGCCTTTAATCGAAAGTCATTATGGCGTCGGTTTGCGATCGTGGCGGCTGGGCCGATATTCAACTTTTTGTTTGCCATTATTGCTTACTACCTGATTTTCCTGGTGGGAGTAAACGGTGTAAAACCGGTAATCGGAGAAATCAACAATCCCAGCCCTGCCTATACAGCTGGCGTTCAGCAAGGCGATCTTATACTCGCGGTCAATGGAGTCGAGACCCGGAGTTGGGAACGTGCCCGTTTTGCCATGTTGGAAGAATCGGTAAGCGCAGACCAGATTGTCTTGAGAGTGCAGGACCAGGATTTGCAAATCCTGGATAAGGTGATTGATATCAGCGACCTGGAATTGTTGCAGGAGGAACAGATTGATTTAATGCGTGACCTGGGGATGTCTACCTGGCGGCCGAAGATCGCGCCTGTTATCGCCGAAGTGCTGCCTGACGGTGCCGCACAGGAGGCTGGCCTGAATGCGGAAGACAAAATTTTATCGCTCGATGAAACTACTATCGAAAGTGCCAACCAGTGGGTCACCCTTATTCGTGAAAATGCCGGCGTCGAAATGCGGCTCAGGGTACTCCGCGACGGGGAGGAACTCGGCTTGAGAATAACGCCGCGAACACGCACCGAATCCGGAGAGACCTATGGCTACATCGGCGTGCGCAATCGGGTTGATATTCCCGATTCGATTCGTCGCGAAATGATGGTTACCGAGCGTTACGGGCCCCTGGAGGGTATGGTGGAAGCCCTGGACAAAACCTGGGGTATGACCTGGCTTACACTTCGGGTCCTGGGTAAGCTCGTAATCGGAGAGGCAAGCGTCAGAAACCTGAGTGGTCCGATTACTATCGCCCACTATGCCGGTATATCAGCGCGTATTGGATTGGAGCCTTTCCTGGGTTTCCTCGCGATCATCAGCATCAGCCTGGGTGTTTTAAACCTGTTACCGGTACCGATGCTTGATGGTGGTCACCTGTTTTACTACCTGGTCGAAGCGATAAAGGGCAGTCCGGTGTCAGAGGCAACCGAGATTATCGGCCAAAAGATTGGAATTTTGCTTTTGTTTTGCCTTATGTCGATTGCTATTTATAACGATTTACTGCGCCTGGTAGAGTAATTTTGAGAACTTTTATCCGGGTCAGTGCGTTGGCACTGTGGTTAGTATCATGCTGGGCGCAGGCCGACAGCTTTATCGTCGATAGCATAGAGGTTATTGGTAACAAGAAAATAACCATAGGCACCGTTTTCAGCTATCTGCCGATAAACGTCGGTGAGTCACTCGATACCGAGCGCACACCCGAACTCATCCGTGAACTTTACTCAACTGGTTTCTTTGACGATATTGAGTTGATGAGACGCGATAATACTTTGGTCATCAAGGTCGTGGAGCGACCTTCGATTGCAGAAGTCAATTTTGAAGGTAACAAGGATATCGAGGATGAGGCCTTGGAACAGGCACTGGACCAGGTCGGTATGTCCAAGGGCAGAATTTTCAATGAAAATCAACTCGAAAAACTTGAGCTCGAGTTGCAGCAGATTTATTACTCACTTGGAAAATATGCCGCTCGAATCGAAGCCAACTGGCGTGATCTGGATGAGGGTCGCGTGGCGATAGATATCAATATTTCCGAAGGAATTTCTGCAACCATAAAATCAATCAATATCACCGGTAACCAAAACTACGGTGAGGACGAGTTACTCGATTCTTTCGAGCTTGAGCCTTCCAGTGCGGGTATGTTTGCTTCTGATGACTATTCCAGTACCCGGTTATCTGCTGATCTGGAGTCACTGAAATCATTTTATCTCGATCGAGGTTTTATCCAGTTCGAAGTTATTTCTCAACAGATTACCATTAGCCCCGATCGGAAGGACATCAGTATTGCTATCAGCATTAGCGAGGGTGAGCAGTACGTGATGAGCAAGATGGAAATTGGCGGGGAGCTGGTTGTCGATGCAGAGGAGCTGCGAGCCCTGATTAGTTTCCGAGAAGGTGAAATTTTCTCGCGCAAAAAGATTAATCGAGTGATCGAGTCCATGCAAAAACGCCTGGGTGAAGACGGGTATGCGTTTGCCCAGGTCAGGATTGCGAATGAAATCGACGAACAAAATAAAACGGTTCAATTGCGGTTTATAATAGTGCCGGGTAAAAAAATGCGGATTCGCTATATCAGTTTTAGCGGTAACGAAAAAACCAAGGATACCGTGCTGCGCAGAGAAATGCGCCAATTCGAAGGAGAGATGTATCAGCGTTCAAAATTCGACCGTTCGAAAGTCCGATTGCAACGACTGAATTACCTTGGATCGGTTAACCTCAGCTTGAAAAAAGTACCTGATACGAACGACCAGGTTGACATCGAGGTTGCCGTGACTGAACGATTCTCTGGAAACCTGCAAATCGGTCTTGGTTACTCCCAGACGCAGGGCGTTGTCGTAAATCTTGGTTTTGCGCACGAGAACATATTTGGTAGTGGTAATTTGATCGATTTCTCGTTTAATAATTCCGCGGCATCGGAGCGTTACGCTTTTAAATACAGGAATCCCTATTACACCCCGGACGGAGTCAGCCGCGGTTTTAATTTTTCTGTTACGGAAACGGATTCATCGGAAAATAATACCAGTAACTACCTGATCGACCGGATCAGTCTCTCTATCGATTACGGGATCCCGCTTACGGAGTTCAATTCTCTGAGGCTCGAGCTTGGAGTCTTGCAAAATAGACTCGATACCACCAGTGCATCGTCAGACGAGGTATACGACTTTATTATCCAAAACAGTGATGAATTCGATGACTCCACTCCCCGGTCCGAGATCGAAGGGGACGAGTACAATACCGTTTTTGGTGCTATTAGTTTATCCAAGGACACTCGTAACCGTCGAATCTTTGCTGACTCGGGATATCTCAATAGTATCAATCTGGAAGTCCAGGCAGGTGATCTCGATTTTTACAAGGTGAGGTATCGACATCAATCCGCGTATCGATTAAGCGATACCTTCACTTTTAACTTCAGGGGTAGAATTGGTTACGGGGAGAGCAGCGGAGAATCGGAGGCTTTGCCGATTTACGAAACATATACCGCCGGTGGTGTGCGCTCGGTCAGAGGTTACGAATTTAATAGCCTGGGTCCATTGGACAGCAACAATGACCCACTAGGGGGCAATCTGCAGGTTATTACCACTGCGGAAATTCTGTTTCCGATCGAATCTCTGGGCAGTTCAGAAACCTTCAGGCTTGGGGTATACTTCGATGCCGGGAATGTTTTTGCGGATACCGATTCTTACGATACGGACGAGTTAAGACAATCGGTTGGCTTATCGGCTAAATGGTTTTCGGTTATAGGACCGATAGAGTTTAGCTACGCATTTCCGATTAACGATGAACCTGGAGATGATACCCAGGAATTTCAATTTTCGCTTGGAGCGGTATTTTAGAGGCTACATTGAACAGGTTAATGCACTTATTCCTGGTATTTACAATACTGGCTGTATTTCAAACGGCATCGGCCCAGGAGCCGGCTTACAAGATCGGTTTTGTTAATACGGCGCGAGTGCTGAAAGAAGCGCCGCAAGCACGTAAAGTCGAGGAACGCCTCAAAGCGGAATTTGAACCACGCGAAGCCCAGTTAAAGCAAAAACGTCAGGAAATCCTCGCCCTGGAAGACCAATTGAAGACGGATAGCGCACTAACTGCTAACGCACGTCGTAAACTAGAACGTGAAATCAGGCTCAAGGTCAGCCAGTTAAAATTTCTCGAGCAGGAATTTCGCGAAGATCAGAACCTGCGCCGTAACGAAGAGATTCGCGAATTACAGCAGGTTATTTCCAACGTATTAAAAATGCAGGGCGATAATGACAAGTTCGACCTGATACTGACCGAAGGCGTCAGCTACGTCTCTGATCGGATTGATATCACGGCAGAGACGATCGAGATGCTAAAGCAACTTCCAGATTCCAGTGAAGAAATACAGTAGCTTTCGCTATCCAAGATTTTACTGATACCACACCAGGTCCAGACGCCAACAGATCATGAGTCTAAACTTGCAGCAACTGGCCAAGGTATTGAAACTCGAATTCCGGGGTGATGCCGGATTAGTGGTCAACGGTGTTGCCTCACCAAAGTCGGCGCTAGCCGGCGAACTATGCTTCGTTCAGGACCGAAAGTACCTCGGCGATATCAATGCCAGTGATTGCAGTGCCGTTATCCTGACGGCAGAGTTAGCGGGTGATATTGGCAACAAGTCACTATTGCTATCGGACAACCCTCAATACAGCTTCGTCGAGGCTGTCAGGGCGCTGGGCATCGAGACACAACCAACGGATAGCGACGAGATACATCCAACCGCGGTGGTGGCCGAAACCGCGAGGCTTGGCAAGGGAGTTACTGTTGGTGCGTTAGCCGTCATAGAAGATGGCGTCGAAGTGGGTCCGGGAACTTCGATAGGAGCAGGCTCGATTATCGAAAGGTCTGCGAAAATTGGTAGTCAGTGCCGTCTGCACAGTCGGGTCACGCTGGCGCCAGCGGTTAAGCTCGGTGATCGCTGCATACTCCACAGCGGCGTCGTGATTGGATCCGATGGATTTGGACTGGTCATGCATGAACAGCAATGGCAGAAAATTCCACAGCTTGGTAGCGTAGTGATCGGGGATGATGTCGAAATTGGCGCCAATACTACTGTCGACCGGGGCGCGCTGGACGATACGGTTATTGAACGCGGGTGCAAACTCGATAACCAGATACAGGTAGCTCACAATGTACGGATTGGAGCACATACTGCGATTGCAGCCTGCGTGGGAATAGCCGGTAGCGCGAATATTGGATGTCACTGCAAGATTTCCGGAGCAGCAGTAGTGCTCGGGCATTTGACGGTGACCGATAACGTGACGATTACGGCAATGTCGCTGGTGACAAAGGATATCAAGGAATCCGGGGTCTACTCATCCGGTACACCGCTGTTGGAAAATAGTCTTTGGCACCGCTGTAACGCACGTTACAAATCACTGGATAAACTCGCTCAGACCGTGGCGAAGCTCGAAAAATCGGATATATAGCCCGCAGCGGCCTACATTAACTAAAACTGAGGACTTGATTTGGAACTTGATATTCACAAGGTGATGGAACTCTTGCCGCATCGCTATCCGTTCTTGCTGATAGACCGGGTAAACGAATTCGAAGAGGGGAAGAGCCTGAAAGCGATAAAAAATGTCACTATAAATGAGCCATTTTTCCAGGGTCATTTCCCAGGTCAGCCAATCATGCCGGGCGTTCTGGTGCTTGAGGCGATGGCCCAGGCGACCGGGTTACTGGCATTTTCGTCGATGGGTAATGCGCATAAATCCAAGCTTTACATGCTCGTCGGCATCGACAAGGCTCGATTCCGGGGGCAGGTGGTTCCGGGCGATCAACTGGTATTGGATATATCTCTTAAGCGTAATATGCGGGGTATTGGTATGTACCAATGCGAGGCCCGGATAAATGGGGATGTCGTTGCCGAGGCAGAAATGATGTGTTCCGCCCAGGATCGAAATCAATGAGACATGACACCGCTATCATCGACGCCAGCGCACAAATAGCTGCCGATGTTGAGATCGGGGCTTACAGTGTAATAGGGGCGGACGTAGAGATCGCATCGGGAACGGTGATCGGCCCCCATGTTGTGGTAATGGGGCCGAGCAAAATTGGCCACGATAACCGTATTTTTCAATTTTCCTCTATTGGCGAAGCACCACAGGATAAGAAATACCAGGGTGAGAAAACCTGGCTGGAACTTGGAGATCGAAATGTTATCCGCGAGTTTGTGACCCTGAACCGCGGTACTGAAGATGGCAACGGTAAGACAATAATCGGTAGTGATAACCTGTTTATGGCCTACAGCCACGTTGCGCATGATTGCCTGGTTGGTGATCATACCGTTTTTGCCAATGCCGCATCTTTATCTGGTCACGTTGAGGTTGGCGACTATGCGATTCTGGGAGGGTTTACCTCGGTGCATCAGTTTACCCAGATTGGGAGCAAATCATTTTGTGGCCTGGGCTCGGTAGTAACCCAGGATATCCCGCCTTTTTCGACCGCGGCAGGGAATCGTGCCAGGGTAGTCGGAATTAACAAGGAGGGTCTAAAAAGAAAAGGTTTTTCCGATGAACTCATTCGAGCATTGCATAAATCGTTTCGCCAGCTGTTAAAATCCAGGGGATCGAAGCAGGAGATATTTGAGAACCTGGGGCCATTGTGTGATAAATATCCGGAAGTTGCTGAATTTGTCGATTTCGTAAAAAATAGTAAAAGAGGGATCGCCAGCTAGCAGGCTTCTCAAAAGGCTCCTGACGTATAGAAGAGCGGGAAGAAGTGTGACAACGAAGAGCATAACCATGACGACCCTGTACAGAGGATTGGGGTTAGTTTTTGCGGTTTTATCATCCTGCCTGGTAAACCAGGTCCAGGCGCTCGAGATCGTGCGATTTATCGAGGCCACGGACTATGCCCCTGTTATGGAACATGCCTCCGGGCTGAAACTCACCGACGATGGGGTGATTTATGTTACCAGCCAGGAAAAGGGAACCCTTCTCAAAATTACCGATGGTGATATTAAAGCCAGCAGCCTGGCGCCTCCGGTTTTCGAGGATTCCGACCTGGGCGGAATTGGAGTATTCCCCAATGGTAACCTGGTTGTTGTCAATGAAGGCTCGGGATCGGTCGCTATTCTGGATCCACTGTTAAAACCACTTACTCGATTTTCTCAATCCGGGCGTGGTCCCGGTGAACTCAATGATCCACAACCGGTCGCGGTATCGGTTAATAAAAATATCTATATCGGTGATGTAAATAACAGGCAAATCAGTGTCTTTAATTATCAGGGCCTCTACTTGAACAGTTTTGGCAAGCACGGTTCCAGCGGCAGTGATTTACTAGAACCAACCCATATCAGCATCGATGCTGAAGAAAATGTTTATGTTCTGGAAGGTCCGGAACGACTTTCAATCTTCGATTTTCTAGGCAATCTAATCTATCGGGCCAAGTCCAGCGAACTGAAAGAACTTTTTGGGCGCACCCCCGAACTCAGTGCGATGACTGTCGATTTGAATGGAACCCTGTACCTGGGCGACAGGATAAGCAATCGTATTTCGATATTTGACTGGCGCAAGGGCGAGATGCTTGGGGTGCATGGAGTTTTCGGTCAGGCGCGTTCGCAGTACCGTGACATTAGTTATCTTTCGGTTAACGCGAACGGTCAACTCGCGATTCTCGATAAACTAAATAACAAGGTCGAGGTTATTCAGCTGGATCAAACCAGTTTTGCGACACCCGTTGCCAGGGACAGGTTTGAGTTCGGGGCGAAGTTCGCAGCGTCTTGTATAAGCTTAACCGTTTTTATCGATGACAAAAACCTGTGTATCAAACCAGAAGACCAGGGGATCGTGGTATTGGGACCTGATGGCGAGGAACTCGGAAAGTTTGCCGAGATTGCCACGCAACCCTCTTCTGTTCACGTTGGTGAGCAAACTGTCGCGGTACTGGATAAAAACTATTTACATGCATTTTATCACGATGGGAAGCACATATTTTCGATCGGACAGCGTGGTTCTTCGACCGGGGATTTCAATCAGCCCAGCGATGTATTCGTACATGGCGGTTTATATTATGTTGCTGACAAGGGAAATAACCGGGTGCAGGTTTTCGCTGCGGACGGAAAATTTCTGGAAGAAATAAAATCCCGTCAGAACGAGGAGAGCCTGTTCGCCGAGCTGGGACCGATTGCAGTCGACAGTCGGCAAAATCTGTATGTAGCCGACGGCGGTGCATTGGGCGTAATTAACATGATCAGCAAGGATCGTAAAAGAGTCGCGACGATAGATATTGATAAAGGGTCGTTTCACAAGGTAAGCAAGTTTTACGGGCTGGATATCGACAAGCAGGACAGGCTATATGCACTGGCCGCCACGAAGTTCAATGATTACTCGGTGATGGTTTACCAGAACCGCAAACCCTACAGGGCTTTTGGGTCCGAAGGCGAGAATGGAACACTGCTGCCCTTCAAGCAGGCAACTTCGATATCGATAGCCTCAGGAGCAAAAAACAGTGTCCATGTAAACGATTACGGACTAAAGCAGAACATTCGGTTTGATTTGCATGAGTATCCGGACGCCGCATTTGGATTGAATATTGCCGCCACCAACGAGTTGATCAACCTGGAATGGAGCAGTAGCAAGTCGCCACTGATTGCCCACTACGAAATCCAGGGTGCCGTCGACAGGAACGGAGCGTTCGAAACGATTTCAACCAGTTACGATTTAAAGCAAACACTGTGGGTTAGTTCTGCAGGCATGTACACCTGGTTCAGGGTGGTGTCGGTAAGCAATCACGGACTAAGAGCGGCACCATCGATACCGAAGGAAAATTATTACCAGAGGATCACCTCGTTATACCAGGCCGGCGAGTTAGGCGAAGCTGTTAAACTCGCAGATCGGCTGTTGAGAATTGCACCGGGCAATGCCGACGCGCGCAACATTCTCGGCATGAGCCTCTACCAGCTAAAGGATTACACCCGTGCGATTGCCGAATTCAAGCAACTCGAAGCAGAAGAATCCTACCGCAATAATGCGCTTCTCTACCAGGTGTTAGCCTTTTACAATCTCGAGCAATACCTCGATGCACGTGCATTAATTGACGAGTTGCTGGAACAAACTCCGACCGATGTCGAGCCGTATGTAATTTGCACCCGGCTAAGCCTGAAGCTCGCCGACGCGATTGGCGCTGTGAGCTGTGCTGAAGATGGCCTGGCGCTGGAGCAAGATAATGTCGAGCTTCGTTATTTGCTGGGTCGTGCCTATATAGAAGCTGGCCTGGCAGATAAAGGCATCGCGACTTATCAGGCCATCGTGGAAGCCAATCCTGGCAGTTATGATATACGTCTCCAGATCGCCCAGGATTTGTACGAGCTGGGAAATCTCGAGGATTCCCTGAAGCAATATGATGCGGTTTCCCGGGCGCAACCGAACTCGGGCCAGGCCGCTGTCGGCAAGGCGAAGACTTTACTCAGCCTGGATCGGGACAGTGAGGCCAAGGCAATTGCGCTGCAACTTTCCGGGAACAAAGAAACCAGGGGTGATGGCCATTACCTGCTCGGTAAGATTGCCGCCAAGCAAAAAAATCACCAGGAAGCAGTGCTGCAGTTCACCCGTGCAGGCAAGAATATACCCGGGGTGGCAGACGTCTGGTTATCTTTGATGCAGTCTTACACCGAAATAGATCAACCTCCCAAGGCCG
This sequence comes from Gammaproteobacteria bacterium, assembly GCA_029288195.1. Taxonomy (GTDB): domain Bacteria; phylum Pseudomonadota; class Gammaproteobacteria. Next base: position 14,673 of record JARFPR010000247.1, read on the forward strand.
TGAAGGCCCTAGCCGAGGGCATTAAGCACAATCCAGAAGCGTTTGATTTGCACCTGTCTGCCGGCAGGATCGAACTTGAACGCGAGCAATTCCCGGAGGCCAATGCATATCTCGACAAAGCTGTCGTGCTTGAACCCAAATCGCTAGTGGCTCATAAGCTTTATGCACGAAGCCTGTTTGCCACGCGCAACTATCGAAGTGCTAACATCCACGCTGAAGCCGCCGCTCGCATCGACCCGGAAGACGTCGATGTGCTGGTACTGCAGGCTGATATTGCCAACTACCAGGGGAAAACCGGTTCGGCGATCGAATTTTTAAAAACAGCGATCAGTCTCGACCCGGCATCACCTGATCTCCAGTATCGCATCGGCCGTGTTTACCAGGATGCCAATCTTTTTGACGCATCGCTCGAACATCTCGAAAAGGCAATCGGAATGCGTACCTCCTGGGCGGAGCCGCATGTTGCGCTGGGCAAACTCTATAGCAAACGTCGCCGCTTTGATGACGCGGTTAGTTCCTTTGAAAAAGCAGTCGAGCTCGAACCCTCTGCAGAAAATCGTGCAATCCTGGATATCGCTTTTGCCGAGCGCAAGAAATCGCTCGAATTTGCCAACAACGCGCCTCAATTGCTGCTATCCGATTTAAATTTGCAGAAAGTGTTTTCTGCTGCTTACAAAAAATACCAGGATCAGCCGATCGGCAGTGTAAAGCTGCAAAATGTCAGCCCCACCGACTACGGTAATTTGAAACTCTCGTTTCAAATCAAGGAATTCATGGATTTTCCAACCTCGGTTGATATTGCCAGGATCAACGGTAACGAAACCCGGGAAATTCCGATCACGGCGACTTTCAATAACAAGGTTCTGGAAGTGGACGAAGATACCGGGGTACAGGTCGAAGTGAAATTAACTTACTCGCGCGATGGTCGCAATGACGACATTTCGCTGACCCAGCCGATGACGATTTACGGTAAGAATGCGATGATCTGGGCGGATTCGGCCATGGTGGGTTCCTTCGTAACGCCCAAGGATGACACCCTCAGAGACTATGTGCGCCAGGTCGTTAACGCCTTTCAACCGGATCCGGGACCACTGAACGACAAACTGGTATCGGCGATGGCATTTTTCAGCAGCCTGGCAGCGTCCAACATCAGCTATATCGTGGACCCTAATACGCCGTTTACCGACTTGCGTGACGATCAAATCGACTACGTGCAGTTTCCCCGAGAAACCCTGCACCTGAAAAGTGGCGATTGTGATGATTTATCGGTTTTGATCAGCGCGGGCCTTGAAAACCTGGGGATTAAAACCGCGCTGATCGAAGTACCCGGACATTTATTTATGATGTTCGATACCGGTATTGCCGAGCATGACGCGGGTTTAATCAGCCAGGATAGCAGCCTGCTGGCTTTCAAGGATGGCAATGTATGGATCCCGCTCGAAGCAACCATGGTAAATACCAGTTTTATCGAGGCCTGGGCGGAGGGTGCGAATAAATACCAGGCCGCGCTTGAGGCAGATGAACTCGGTATTATCGATCTGGAAAAAACCTGGCAGGAATACAAACCGGTAACCCTGCGTAAGGCCAGTTACACGATCGAATTACCCGAAAAGAGACGTGCCGAGAGCCTGGTAAAGCAGGCACGAAATGAATTGTTACTGAAAAGCATCGATCGCCTGGTGTTGCCGTATAAGACCATGGTAGCGAATGACCCGGGTAACATCAGGGCTCGCTTGCAAGTTGCCATTCTGTACGCACGTTTTGGGCTATATCAAGATGCAGAGTTTGAATTCGAGGCTTTAAATGAACTGGCTCCGTATGATAGTGCGGTGAAATCCAACCAGGGTAACCTATACTTCCTGCAGAAAGAGTATAATAAGGCAATCGAATTTTACACCCGGGCCACCAAGCTGGACAATGAAGATGGCGGTATCTGGATTAACCTGTCAATGGCGCAATACAGAGCCGGTGATTTAAAACAGGCGAAAATCAGTTATCGGCGTGCATTGCAATTGAACTCGGAGCTGGAAAAAGAGTATGATGCGTACAGCAAGCTCTTGAGCCAATAGAGGATTAAGAATTGAAGAAATTACTCATCATCATGTTTTTTGCAGGAAGTATGACTGTCAACGCGCCGGTTATCGCTCAGGGTACGACGACGATTAATGAAACCAGTTCGCATAGTGTCTTCAAAGGCTTGTTTAAATCTGTCTGGGCACATCTGAAATCACTCAGTCCGACGCAAAAGCAATCTGCCAGGTCAAACCAGACCTACCTGGCGGGAATCCGCGGTGCTGAAACAACCGAAACCTTGCTCAAGCCCTATTGGAA
>JARFPR010000338.1 GCA_029288195.1 Gammaproteobacteria bacterium
TATCGGTTTGCCGTTAAAAATATTCATTTCTCAACTTCCTGGTCTTCATTGTCCGACTCGTGATAGAACACGCTAACGCTGACTTCTTTGCCTGAGTCGTCATCTGTTTCATGCTGGGACAGGTAGAGATCGATCTCTTCGAGGAATGCCTGCCCCTTGCGTCTTAAGAATTGCTTGATTTCCGGTATCGAACCGTCCGCCACCTTCGGATTCGATGCTTTACGTTGAAAACGCAGTGTTTCTTCCGTGGCAGTCAAATTGAAATCGATTGTGTCTACTAACTGGCTCGCATCTGTGCCGAGGATCGCCAGTTTCTCGACCGGGTCATCCGACGGCAGATAGGCATGACTTAGCAGTCGTACCTTGTTATCGTCGGTAAACTTGATGTTGGCTGAATTGAGCAAGACTTTTTGCATCGCCGCTACCGGCATATCGCCACTATAGAGTTTGACCAGTTCGCTAAACGAATCCTTGCCCTCGTACTCCAGGTCGCGCGGATTACCATCCTTGCGTAAAAAACGGGAATCATTAATCCAGCCACCCAGAACCCTGACAACACGACTATATTGCTTGTTGCCCGCATCACTTTGATCGACATCAAGCTCCGCGAGTTTTTTGACTTCCTTGCGATTCAGCCCGGTCAGGATCGCAACATTGGAAATAGTCTGCTTCTTACCGCTCGGAGCAAAGTCGCGATAGGCGACATCGACGAAACATTTACGCGCGACCTGATCAAATTCACCGTAGGCCATGCCGTTACGTAACAGCGTACGCACAATCGCCATTAAAATTTTTCTCAGTGTCTTACGCAGTATTTCTTGCATATTTTCAAATCGACAAAACCCGTGTGCTGCAATTTCAACACACGGGCTTCAGTTTAACTAGTCATCCAGCTCCGCTTTATCGAAGATGCCGTTACTATCGGTATCTTCGATTTTGATGAACTCTCCCGGGCTGAGCGAGTTATAAAATGTAGTGGCCGAGATATTTTGATCAAATTCGTTCTCGTAAACTGCCGCGCTGAGATCAAACATTACACCTAGCAATAACACAGTTTCGGCGTTCTCATCCCAACCGTCTACCGGTGCAACAATCCTGATCTCATCCATGAAATCACGCTCAATCTCTACTGCATTGATCACACCAGACCCATCTTCGAAGGCTTCCATCTCGACGAAGCCACCCACCGACAACTGATTCAATTGAATATCGTTATCGCTGATTTCGTCTTCGATTTCGGTTTGATGATTGACCCTGACTACGATTTCATCTGAGTTAAAACTAAAGCTTATCGTAGACGCCGCGACATTTACTTTCGACAAGGTCGCATAAATCTTGATTTTTTTACCTCTTTGTTTGACTTTATGCGCCAATAAAACACCGTTAACAACATGACCCTCGGCTTCAACGGTTAATCCATTCGCCAACACCAGAGATGTCGGTTCAAACACCGCGTTGCTGGCATCGATAAACTGCTCCTGGATCGTAAAAGTCTTGTCGATATCATTGTATCCGGATATCACTCCCTCAATTTCGGCCTCATCCATATCATCATCGAGACCTTCGTGCTCGGCTTCTATTTTATCCGCCAATAATATTGTGCCGGTGCCATTGAGTTGACCTTCGACTTCAACAAATAAACCATCTACCAATGCACCGATATCGTCGAGCTCGGTGGTTGCGTCGTAGCTGACCGGAAAGCTCTTGATGGTGAAGCTGTTGGTAGTCAAATTTTCGATATGCCCCTTGATTTCTATCTCGAGATCATTGTCCTGTAGCTCGATATGGGTAGCGATCAGACCCGACGTAGTCACAAAGCCACTCACCTCGAGAACATCGTTGAGCTGTATGTTATCGAAAGTTAAACCACCATCATTGTCGATCGTAGTATTTGAATTGACCTCGACGGATTGGCCGAGAATTACCACCGTCTTAACGGTTGCATCATTCGGATCGAGAGCGATGCTGCTAACCGGGCCTTTCAGTTCATTGTCATAGCTTATGTGTGTCGCCTGTCCGTCGTGCCCGCTGTCATTGACCGATCCTTTTACTGTCACGATCATGCCGACTCTTAAATCAGACTCAATACCATCATCATCATCGATCGAAAACTGAGTGCTACCGGTATGAAAGCGGACGCCGTTGACATAAACACTGCCGAACCCGGTAATCAACCCTCGGCTGACAACCGTGTTATCGGCATCTCCATCACTACTTGAAGATGAGCCACCACAACCGTTCGCCAGCAATACTGTTGCCGCGAGTGCAGAGACCCCGACCCACTGCCTTGTCCGTGAAAGTTTCATTTTCATTCTCCTTGGGATTATATTCCCATAATATGCAAAAGTCTTTAAAAAAACCGGCGATTGAGAACTGGTACCGGTTTCTTTATTTGGGATTATATTCCCAATTTATTGATAATGCAATTATTTTTAACTGATAAATTTTGCTGCCTAAGCTCAGCCTTCAGTTAAAGATTTTAAAAACAAAGCTGCTCTTGTCGTGGATAAACCTTGCCGTATCTGCGTGTCCAGCATTGGTCGCGATTTGAAATGCGTTCAAATCTTCCTTGTTTCGCAGTTGCGGATCAGCTCCCGCATGCAGCAACATTTCGATAACTCGATCCTGTGCCGAGGCAGCGGCCAGCATTAGTGCCGTATCACCAACTTTATCCTGTGCGTTTATATCGATACCCTGGCCGATACTTTCGATGTTGCGAGCCAGCAGAAAATCAACGATATCCGGATTCTTCGATAATACTGCCAACATGATCAAGGTATTGCCCTCATCGGTGCGAGCAGTCAGGTCGGCTCCATGCTTAATCAACAGGCGTGCTACCTTAAAATGGCCGTGAATAACTGCCTGCGCCAGGGCGCTGTGTCCATTGATATCTTTTCGATTAATGTCGATTTCCGCAGAGGCCACAAGAAGCTCTGTGGTTTTTTGCAAACCCTGATCGGCACTATACCAAAGCGCCGAACGTTTCTTTTCATCGAGGGAATTCAGTTGCTTATCGCGCTTGATCAGTGCATAGCTCGTGTTTTCCATTTGCTTTTGTATCGCCAGCAATAGCGCCCGATGGATCCCGGGGTAGCTGGCCCTGGTTTCAAGCAGGGTTAGCGCAATCCTGGATTGGTTATTCTGGATAGCAGCCTCGAGCGGTGTGATCTCGAGCTTTGTGGCAATCGACGGATCGGCTTTTTTATCGAGCAGCAGGCTAACGCATTTAAAACAGGTTGATTCGACCGCGAGGTACAGGGCGGTTTCATTTCTGTCGTTAACCGCGTCTAAACCGGCACCATGTAAAACGAGCTGCTGCAAAATCGCGGCGTCACCCTTACGCGCCGCAACATGCAGGGCACTATTACCGTCTGGGTCAGTGGATTTCAGCCCAGGCCTTTGTGCAATTAGCTGTTTCGAAATCGAGGTTTCACCGACCTCTATCGCAATATTGAGCAAGGGCCAGCCCGCGTAGCGAGCTCCGTATTTGTCGACCGAAGCTTTAAAGGTATCGAGACTGCCAACTGCTTTTTTCCGGGTGACGGGTTTGGGCTCGATCCCGTAGCGCGCAAACAAACCCTTGCCGTCCGGGTTTTCGCTAGCGTAGGCCAGGTCGACTGCGGAGCGTTTCCGGCTGTTGGTCAAACTGTAATCGGCACCACGTTCGAGCAATAATTCAGCGATTTGAATATTGTTGTTTTTCACGGCCAGCATTAGCGCTGTTTCGCCACGCGAATCGGTTTGATTAATATCCACGTTGTTATCCAGCAGGGCAACAACCACGTCTTTGTAGCCACGAGCAGAGGCCAGGGGAAGTGATCGGTTCCCCAGGATATTTGCCTGGCCGATATATTCAGTCGTGGGAATCAATGTGCCGGCCAAACGAGGCCATCCCGCAAGTAATGCCGCCAATACCGTGGAGTTACCCTGCCGGTCAGCCAGGTTTATATCGACGCCGGTTACGATCAACGAATTGATCAGGGCCTCGTCGTTATGCTGGATCGCGTTAAACAGATCCGACCGACTAATACTCCGCATCGCAACCTCGGGATCCTGTTGCAACTGCTCGAGCTTAGCCACGGCACGCTGGTTGCCTTGCGCCGCAGATTTTTGGTACCACTTTCGTGCCTCGTTGCGCGAAGACAGAGAATTGTTGGATTTTTCGACAATCAATCCAAATGCGTATTGGGCATCGGCATGACCGGCCTGGGCCGACTCGTGATAAAGCCGGGTTGCCTTGTCCAGGTCCTTGCTAATCCCTTTACCCGTTCGATAAAGACCCGCCAGTCGATACTGGGCTTCAGGGTCGCCTTTTCCTGCCAGCGGTTCCAGGCGACTGGCCGCCTCGGAATAATCGCGCAAGCGGATCAACTTTTCGATTTCATCCAGCGATTGCTCAAGATTGCCGAAGCTGGGTGCAGAGATGAATATACAGATCAATATCGCCAGGAACGGCCTTATCATTATCACTTTACTGGACTCATGCGGTGCCATACTTGGTCTCGACCGCGATACCGATTTCCTTCAGAAAGCCAGTCGGCAGAATGCCTCCTGCATTAACGATAATTGCCTCATTTTCAATCTGAATGCTCTGACCTTGCTGATCGAGAACGACTGCCTGCGGGGTGATATTGGTAACGTTCGATGACAGGTAAAGCTTGATTTTAGCCGTTGTCGCGTATTGCTCGATGCGCTCCCTGTTCTTTGCCTTGGCTCGAGAGAAACTGTCACTGCGATACGATATCGAAACCTCGGTTCCTTCCGCATCCGCAATCGATAACGCGGCCTCCAGAGCACTGTCACCACCGCCGACGATCAATACTTTCTGACCTGCGTATTGCTCTGGATCGATCAGCGAATAGACAACCTTGGCGAGATCTTCACCCGGGACGCCGAGTTTGCGCGGTGTTCCACGCCTGCCTATTGCGAGTAAAATCCTGTCGGCTGTGTACTGACCTCGGCTGGTTTTTAATTCAAATCCCGCTCCCTGGGAGGTAATATTTGAAACCAGCTCCTGATAATTTATGCGGATTCCGGTTTTATTTTTAATGCCTTGCCAGAACGCCAGCAACTCTTCCTTGGTAGTCTCCTTGAAATGCATTTTACCCGTAATTGGCAGATCGACCGGCTGCGTCATGACGATCTTACCGCGTGGATACTTGTAAACGGTACCGCCAAGAGATTCCTGGTCCAGGGTAAGGTAATTCAAGCCGAGCTCCTGCGCTTTCAGCGTTGCCGCAAGACCTGCGGGGCCAGCACCGACAATGACAACCTGGTGCGCATTATTACTCGATTTGGGTAAGTTTTTCGCGAGTGCCTGCATTGCGGTTTTTCCCTGCTCGATGCCGTTTCGAATCAGGCCCATGCCGCCCAGTTCACCCGCGATATAAATTCCCGGTACGTTGGTTTCAAACTGGTCGTCTACCTGCGGGATATCGACACCTCGGGTTTTCGTCCCGAAGACTAAAGTTATCGCGTTCACAGGACAGACTGTCTTGCAGGCGCCGTGTCCGATGCAGTTTGCTGGCTGCAGCAACTCAGCCTTGCCGTGGAAAATACCGAGCACGTCGTGCCCCAGCTGTTGGGGACATGCGAAAACGCAGGATTTACAACCGATGCACTTGTTGCGATCGATAATCGGATGTAGAGAAGCCGGTTCCGAGAGTCCGGATTCAATAGCCTGTTGCCTGGTTTGGCTACTGATACGCTCACGGTGGCGATACCAAAATACATATGCCACCACAATTAATAGCGGTGGCAACAGGGACAGCCAGTAATGCATCGAGGTCATACGATTATCCCGGTATCCTGAATTTCGGATTCAAAAAACTAAATTTACACCAAAAAGGGAAAAAATTCCCAAACTTATTTATCATTTTCTGATATATTTCTTAGTCCGCGTACGGGCTAGATGGGCTGATGTGCGCTTGGGAAAGGTGAATTGTTACAGCCCCACTAAACTAACCTAAGAGTAGTTGACACAAGGATAGATTTTTGTCGAACAAGTTCACTAATTACTTGCTCAATATGACCTCGATCATATGGTATGCCTCGGTCCTGTTGCTGGTGGCCGCGGGTTGGGCCGCGCGTGATCAAAATTACCTGGTAGCCGAATCAGGAATCGGATACTGGTTCGGAATCATCGGGGGCTCGATGATGCTGCTGATTTTCGCCTATCCCCTGAGAAAACGATTCAAACGCTGGGCATCGATAGGTTCGGTAAAGTCCTGGTTTCGAATCCATATGTTTCTGGGCCTGGCGGGCCCAGTAATTATCGTGTTCCACTCCGGCTTCAAACTCGGTTCGTTCAATAGCAGCGTGGCGTTGTTCAGCATGATAATCGTAGCGCTTAGCGGCTTGCTGGGTCGATACTGGTATCAACGTATTCACCATGGTTTATATGGCAGTAAAATTCGCTTCGAAGAGTTCTACTCGGATGATGATTTATCGGGGTTGTTATCGGGAGAAACGATTGCTATCGACTCTCATATCAAACACGAATTAAAAGAACTTGAACATAATTTAACCAATCTGCATACCGGTATTAATCGATCGCTCGGATTTTATCGTGCGATGAAATCGAGAATCGGGCGGGTACGTCGCGATGTGGCTCGCTCCGCTTTGGGCAAGGCCGAGAAAAAGCAAGTTTACCTCAGGTTGAAAAACCTGCGTTCGATATGTTCGCTGGGAATCAACGAAATCCTCTTTTCCTACTGGCATGTTTTCCATATTCCCCTGTTGATTATGTTGGTCCTGTCCGGAGTAATACATGTCCTCGTGGTCCACTTGTATTGATGAGAAACTTTTTAATATCGATTTTGCTGCTGGGGGCAATCAACGTCGGGACAACCCAGGCAGCCGAAATCGAACAGTTTTTCATGCCGGGAAAATTGATTTCAGGACACCAGGATCTCGAATCAGAGTGCACCAATTGTCATGTCAGATTGCGCGATACCACCCAGAAAAAGCTATGCCTGGACTGTCACGACCACAAACCTGTGGCCGACGATATAGCTAAAAAGCAGGGATTTCATGGTAAAGACCAGAATGCCAGGGAACTGGATTGCAAAGCGTGCCACAGCGATCACAAGGGCCGCGATGCCCAGGTAGTCTGGCTGGATAAGGATAAATTCGATCATCAATTCACCGATTTTACGCTGGACGGTAAACACAAGCTGGTCGAGTGCAACGCCTGTCACCTGGAGGATAAAAAATTTCGTGACGCCAAAAATACCTGTAACGATTGCCACTCCGAAGACGATATTCACAAGGGTGAACTGGGCGAGCAATGCCAGGACTGTCATGTAACCAGCGGATGGGCCAGGTCAGAGTTTGACCATGACAAAACGGACTTCAAGTTAAAATCTAAGCATCAGCGCGTGGCCTGTAATGCCTGCCATCTCAATGAGCAGTACAAAGATACCCCCAATCGATGTGTCGACTGCCATGCGATCAGGGACGTGCACAGTAACAGGTTCGGCAATAATTGTGGGGCTTGCCACCAGGAAAGAGGCTGGGATCAATCGATTTTCGACCATAATCGGGACACCCGATACAAACTTGAAGGAAGGCATCGCAAACCGGTCTGTAACGACTGTCATTCGACCGAATACAAGGTTTCCAAAAAGTTAAATAAAGAGCCGCGTGACTGTTACAGCTGTCATCGTAGGGATGATGTTCATAACGAGTCAAACGGTAAAAAGTGCCAGGATTGTCATGTCGTTTCGGGATGGTCTGATGCAGAATTCGACCACAACGCAAACACCGATTTTGCACTCATTGGTGCGCATGAAAACCTGGTTTGCGAGGCATGCCATACGATCGGCGCCAAAACCAAGGAAATTGATACCGCCTGTTACAGCTGCCACCAGCAGGACGATGTTCACAAAGATGAGCAGGGCGAAGAGTGCAACCAGTGCCACAACGAAGTTTCCTGGCAAAAAGAGGTTCGATTTGACCATGATCTGAGCAGTTTCCCGCTCATAGGCCAACACGCCGCGCTCGGCTGCGAGGCCTGCCATACCTCCTCCGTTTTCGGCGACGCGAGCAACGTATGCGTCGACTGTCATGGCCCTGACGATGTGCATAAGACAGGCCTGGGACAGGATTGTGCCGCTTGTCACAATCCCAATGCCTGGTTGATCTGGCAATTCGACCACGACGATACGGACTTCAAGCTCAGGCATTCGCACACTGAAGTCCATTGTCATACCTGTCACAACAAGCCACTAGAGCAGTTTGAAAGTGATAACTGGCGCTGTATCGATTGCCACCGGCGCGACGATTTTCATGATGGGAATTTCGGTGGTGCCTGTGACCGTTGCCACAACGAAGAGAGTTTCAGTTCGATAAATATTCAATCATTCAGGAGCTTCGGCAAGCGGGAGACAGAAAATGCAGGTGAATGAATATGGGTATTAAAATAAATTCAACTGCTCCCGGGCCAGGGATTGTGAACTTTCGGGACGCTTTAATCGTGTTGTTTTTGCTGGGCGGCATCTATACGGGCAGCACCTTGGCGCTTGACCTTGGACCGGAGTTTAACCATGACGAAACTAATTTCCCGCTGGACTTCAGGCACGCAACCGTCGATTGCGAATCTTGCCACGTTGAAGGGATTTTTATCGGCACCCCCAGGCAATGCGCCAGCTGCCATTCGAATTCAGGTCGAATAAAGGCCAGCGCGCCGTCCAGCCAGCATATACGGGTTGTCGGCGATTGTGACTATTGTCATACACCCACTTTATGGAGCAACGTTATCCGGGTTGATCACGCCGCTGTGCAAGGTAGCTGTGCGAGCTGCCACAACGATGTTATCGCAGAGGGGAAGAATCCCGGGCATGTCCCTAGCAGTAATATTTGCGACGCCTGCCACACTACGCTGAGCTGGAAATTTTATCATATCGACACCACCAGCAATTGCATCAGCTGTCACAACGGCGGCATTGCCGAAGGCAAAAACCCGGGCCACATAACCTCTACGGCTAGCTGTGAAGATTGTCACAACACCCGGGACTGGGTACCCGTGGTGAGAGTCGATCACGGTTCGGTGATCGGGACCTGTTTTAGTTGCCACAATGGCGTCATTGCCGAGGGCAAGGACGCATCACACGTTCCATCGGGCAATGATTGCGAGGTTTGTCACAGTGCCCTTGGCTGGATTCCGGCTACGCCGCCCTAGGTTTCTGCGAGATGATAAATCTCAGGGTAAAAAAACACCTCGTATTTATAATCCTGGCGAGCTCCTGGCTAGTTTTCAGTTCCGATATTGCGGCCGCCAATTATGAGTTTATTGCGCTTGAAAATGTATTTAATAAACCCCCACAGCCGATAACAGTGCAACCCGGCGCAATCGTAATAATATCGAGCCGGCAACGCTTTGACAGCCTGCCACAGAATACCCGCAACACCCTGAAGAAATACTTTGTTTACCAGACCAGGGTAAAGCTGGATGGAACAATCTTTTACCGACTGGCGCTGGGAAATTTTAAAACTGCCAACGATGCACAAGCGACGCTGAAAAAACTGAAACCATCCTTTTCCGATGCCTGGATTTATCAGCGTACGAATACAGAGACGCAAAAACTGGCAACCTATTTAAATACAATAGGCAGCGATAACAAAGCACAGCCCATAAAAACGATTCCCGAATCGGCTGACACCCTGCTGGAAAAGGCCAGACAGGCATTTCTGGATGAGGACTATGTACGTGTAATTGCTATCGCGGACCGAATCGTATCAACCGCAAATTTAGACCAGTCGCGCGCGGCCCTAGAACTTGCCGGTGCCGCTCGCGAACGCCAGGGTAAATTTGCCCAGGCTGAGACGTTATATGAAACCTTGCTCGATACCAGTCCACCGCCGGAAATTTCGTCAAGAGTTTTGAATCGCCTGGAAGGCATTCGCACCATGACTGTCAAACCCAAAGATCGCCTGGCGAGCCCTGACAAGATCTCCGATCAGGACAGCTGGATATTTCGTGGCGCACTGCAACAGTATTACCTGGATGATGTTATTGACCGGCCCGGAGAGAGCTCTGAGGAAGTCAATCAGGCACTGGTTACCGACGTCAACCTGCAAATTCAACGCAGGGCGGATGTTGAGACATGGGCGATTCAGATTGATGCGGGCGTAGAAAACGACTTTATCGACGATCAAACCGACACCAGGATATCGAGGGCCAACCTGAGCTATGCCACGGACAATTTCAGGATAATAGGCGGACGCCAATATCGCACTGTCACGGGGGTATACGGTAGATTTGACGGGTTCACCTTTAGCGATCTATCGCGTTCAGAGTATCAAACCAGTTATTTTATAGGGACCTGGGCCCAGTCCTCTTATGACAACCTGGAAACTGACAATCCCCTGGCTGGAGCCAATATAGATTTCAGCCCTTACGATTGGCTCGATGTAAATCTGTACTTGGTAAACCAGGAGGTTTCAGGGCTTACCGATCGGCAAGCCATCGGTACTGAATTCCAACTACGGAATAATACCGGATTTATCTATGGCATCATCGATTATGATATTTTCTATGAAGACCTGAACAATATTACCTTTATTTCAAACTACCGCTACGATCAGCAGTGGACTTTCGACCTGACGCTGGGTCGCCAGAATTCCCCGCTCCTGTCGACAACCAATGCATTGCAGGGACAAGCGGCAGATTCGATCGATGAACTAGATGAAACCTTTTCCCGGAATGAAATTTACCAGTTAGCCGAAGACCGAACCAGCAAAAGCGAAACCCTGTATTTCGGCGCCAGTTACCTCATCGATAATAATCGACAGTTGAATGTCGATTTATCCGTGTTTGAGCTGGATGCGACAAAATCGTCCGGCGGAGTCGATACATTTCCCTCAACGAGGGATGTGCAGCTGTCGTTGGACTACTCTGTCAGTGGCTTTTTCTCGGCCAAAGACTATACCTCCATCGGTCTGCGATTGTCAGATCTGGATTCGACTGAAATTGAGTCTGTCCGCCTGAGAAGCAGGTTCCCGGGCTCCGGGGGTTTAATTTATGATCCGAGAATCCGACTGGACCACCGGCGCAGCACGCGCACCGGGATCGATCAATATATCCTGGTGCCCTCCATTAAAATCAACTACCGGGCAACCAAAAAACTGAATTTTGAAGCTGCTCTCGGCATCGAATATTCGGACCTGGATTTACCCGATTTTGACCAGCAAATCGCTTACTCTCTTTATATTGGATATACCTATTTATTCTAATCTAGGCGGTGAAAATCTGGCTTCTTTCTTCAAGGCGGGTGCATGCAACCCAAAAAGCTGTTTAATTTCAGATCAAATGTACAATTTCTATTATAAGCGGTATTCGACTGCCGGTGTTTATTCGCTAAACTGGCACTTTACTGGTCTTAAACCGGGAAAAAATCTCCCATCTCATGATTTTGCGCATTATTCCCATAACTTTCAGAGTTATTTGGGATATAATTCCCAATACGGACAAATCCATATCCTGGTGTCCGATTAAATAAAACGAGTATTCCGATTATCAGAAGGACCCCGGAATTTAATAAAAGATCAAGATGCTTACCATGCTGACACAAGGGATTTCCCAAAAGCTGACCGGGTATTTGCTCGCATTTATGCTGGTTTTGCTTGTTGTTGGCTGCGGAGGGGGCGGAGATGGAAGAGCATCCCTGCAAGGGGAAGCAGATAAGTCTGTCGACATTGTTGCCCGAACGGGGCCTATTCTCGGGGTGCGGGTCGGCGAGACAGCCTACCTGAGCGACAATAATTCGTTTACCACTTCATCGGAGCCATTAAACTTTCGCTGGTCCTTCGCCTACAGGCCCGATGGTAGTAACGCGGTATTGCAAAACGCCAATTCAGCTAATCCGAGTTTTGTCGCCGATATCCGGGGCAACTACCGGGCGCAGCTGGTGGTGAGTGCGGGGTCTCTTACCAGTCAACGCGCAACTCAGCTGGTCGTAGTGACGGTCCCACCAGAACGGGTCACGGGTCCGTTTAATCACCAGGGACTGTCTTCGAATTGCGTCAATTGTCATGACGACGGAATCAACGGTATTTCGCCCAAGGCTGGAAATCATGTCGCAACCACCAACGCATGCGAAACCTGTCATACACCCCTTGGATTTGACATTACCCCGTTTGTCGATCACCAGGAAGTATTTGGAAATTGCAGTGTATGTCACGACGGCGTGCTAGCCGTCGGTAAGTCCGAGTTTCATGCACCGACGAATGCCGAATGCGACGACTGCCACAATACAACCAGCTTTCTGGCGCTAGCCGCAGACGGCAGCTTCGATCATACCGGCATTTCCAGGTCATGCTCCGGTTGCCACAATGGCACGGTATCCAGGGGCAAGACACCCACGCCTCCCCACCCGGCAACCTCCTCTGAGTGTGGTTATTGTCATACCACGGTTAGTTTTCTGGATGCCTACCCCGATCACACCGGTCCTGACGTGGTCGGTCCAGGCATAACCTGCGATTCCTGTCATGGCGTTTCGGCGACGGGGCAACCGACGGGACATCCGGTCACAGTCGTCGATTGTGACACCTGTCATAGCGTCGTGAGCTTCAGTATGGGGGGTAATTTCAACCACAGCGTGATCGATGCCACGGTGCAGTCCTGTGAATCATGCCACAATGAAACCAATAGTATTAACGCACCTGCCAAGTCGGCAGCGATACCCGCACACCCGATAACCAGCTCCGACTGTGCCAATTGCCATAATACTGATAGTTTTTCTCCAGCTTTCGGTATCGATCACACCGACCCGGCAGTCCTGGCTGTTCGTTGTGACTCCTGCCACAATGGTATCGATGCGGCCGGTTTGCCCACCAGTACCGCTTTGTATGCGCACATGCCGATCACGACCGAGGATTGCGGGGATTGTCATACACCAGGGACATTTACCACCGGAACCTATGATCATGCCGGTGTCATCAATGGCTGCAATGCCTGCCACGACAACCGAATTAGCGTGGGCAAACTGCTCGATCACATTCCGACCACTCCCGACACCCAGGATTGCGCCGACTGCCATAACACCACGGATTTTACTGCAGCAATATTCGACCATACAGGCATAAATACCGGCAACTGTGCGTTGTGCCATGACAATAACATCAGCACTGGGAAGCCTGCTAGCCACCTGCCGACGACTCAAAATTGTTTCGAGTGCCATAACTATACTGATCCGTCATTCAGCACAGCATCAATCTTCTTCCACAATGGCATCACCGACAATTGTGAAACCTGCCATAACGGCAATCCCGACTTCGTTGCCGTTGGTGCCATAGGTAAGAAGTTTAATCATATCCCGGCACTGGGTGCTTGCGTCGTCTGTCACAGTGCAAGTGCGACCAATCCAGGTAATTTTGCACCATCGGCAACCTTTGTTAGTGCGGTTCACAATTCGATTACCAGCGGCTGTGAAGGCTGCCATACCAGCCAGTTC
>JARFPR010000355.1 GCA_029288195.1 Gammaproteobacteria bacterium
ACCAGGATAACCTTGTCCTTGAGCATATCCTCCGTGGCGCGAAAAGTTTCCGGTATGGTTTTCATCGGTTTGCCAGCAAGGGGTGTCGCAACAGGTCATCGGGTTGATCGATCATGCCGTCGGCATTCCATGCCTCGATACTGACGCCATCTTCGATGTATCCATACGCAGCGACCAGACTTTTCATCCCTGCCGCCCTGGCGGCAACAATGTCACGCTCGTCGTCACCGACATAAACACAGTTTTTGCAATCGACCCGCAGACGTTCGGCTGCAACCTGCAGCGGTAACGGATGGGGTTTACGATGCTCGAGCGTATCTCCACCGATCACGACGCCGGCACGTTGCGCCAGACCCAATTGCTCGAGCAGCGGATGTGTTAGCCACTCCGGTTTATTGGTCACGATACCCCATGGTGTCGAACGGGCTTCGAGTTCGCTCAGTATCGCCTCGTAGCCGTCGAACAGTCTCGATCGGTCGGCGACGATAGCGTGGTAATGTTGCAAAAATCGCTGTCGCAGCGGTTCGATCTCCGCCTTGGGAACTTTACCGTCAAATCCCATCCGGGTTAATACCAGGCCTCCCTGTGACACGTAGGGACGGATTGCATCGAGGGTCAGCGGCTCCAGGCCTTCCTCCTGCATCAGGTTTATTAGCGCACCCCCCATGTCAGGTGCGGTATCGATGAGGGTTCCATCGAGGTCGAATAAAACAGCTTCAATCATCGAAGCGAGCGGTCAACAGGTAATTGACATCGATATCACGACCCAGCGCATAACGTCGGGTGACAGGGTTGTAACTCATCCCGGTAATATCGCTTGTGTGCAAACCCAGCTTGCGCAGCTGGGCCGCGATTTCAGAAGGCTTGATAAATTTCCTGTACTCATGGGTGCCGCGTGGTAATAGCTTGAGGACATATTCGGCACCCAGTATCGCAAGTGCAAAAGCTTTTGGATTGCGGTTGATAGTAGACAGGAAAAGGTTGCCGCCAGGTTTCAACAAGCGCGTTGCCGAGGTGATGATGGAGGCGGGATCGGGAACATGTTCAAGCAATTCAAGGCAGGTCACGATATCGAATTGCGCCTGGTGTTGTTCGGCAAAGGTTTCGACCGTTGAAAGTTGATAATCGATATCGAGGCTCGACTCGTGCAGGTGTAGCCTTGCAACTTTAAGTGACAACTCGGCCATGTCTATGCCGGTTACCTGGGCTCCTTTAAGTGCCAGTGCCTCGGCCAGGATACCGCCACCGCAACCAACGTCGAGTATTCTTTTACCATCCAGACCGGCCGCCTGCTGTTCGATATAGGATACCCTGAGAGGATTTATTTGGTGCAGGGGTTTGAATTCGCTTTCAGGGTCCCACCAACGGCTCGCAATCGACTGAAATTTATCGATCTCAAGCGGATCTACATTTGTCTCGACTGACATCACTAGCTCCTGATCTTGCTGGCCCAGGATGAAGCCCTGGCTATAATTTCATCGCCGTCCAGGTTGCACAACTCAAAGTCTCTGAGCTGGGCGACACCGTCGATCCAGACGTGTGAAACCTGGCGACTGGCTGCGGCATATACGATCTGGGCAACCGGCTCGTAGAGGGGCTGAGTATTCAGGCTGGCCAGGTTGATGGCAATCAAGTCTGCGCATTTACCCGCCTCGATACTACCGATTCGGTCTGCCATTCCTAAAGCCCTGGCGCCATTAATGGTCGCCATTTCGATAGCCTGTCGCGCATTACAGGCACTGGCATTGCCACTGCTGCCTTTGGCCAGCATCGCGGCGGTACGCATTTCACCCAGCAAATCGAGATCGTTGTTGCTGGCTGCACCATCGGTACCCAGGCATACGTTGACACCCTTTTCAAGTAAGCTTGCAAGCGGGCAGATTCCGCTGCCCAACTTGAGGTTTGATTCGGGACAGTGCGCAACATTTACCCCGGCTTCCGCGATTCGTTCGATCTCGAATTCATCCAGTTCCGTCATATGCACTGCAATCAGGTTTGAATTCAACAGATTAAGCTGATCCAGCCTTTCCAGGGGGCGCTGACCATTACTTTGTTGTGCTTCTGCCACTTCTGCAGCGGTTTCGTGCAGGTGCATATGTACCGGAACATCGAGTTCGTTGCTATACATCGCAATTTGCCGCAACGATTCGTCCGATACGGTATAGGGCGCGTGCGGCGCCAGCGCACTGCTAACCAGCGAAAATTCCCGAATTTCATCGTGTACCGCGAGTGCTTTGTGCAGATATTCATCGGCGCTTTGCGCCCATGGACTGGGGAAGTCGAGTACGATCAAACCAACCACGCTACGCATTCCAATTTTCTGGGCACAGCGAGCAATTTCATCGGGAAAATAAAACATATCGCTCAGGCAGGTCGTGCCGGAACGAATCATTTCGGCTGCCGCCAGTTCGAATCCATCGACAGCGAACTCGGAATCTACCCAGCGCGCCTCGGCTGGCCAGATATGTTCGCTTAGCCATTCCATCAGGGGTAAGTCGTCGGCGATACCGCGAAACAGGCTCATCGACGCATGGGTGTGGCTATTCACCAGGCCGGGCAGCAGTGCGCAGTCCGGTAAGCTGATCAGTTCGGCTTGCTCATATAAGGGGAGATCGCCAATCTCGTCAACGCTGGTCAGACTCAGAATGCGATTGTCTTCGATAACGACGGCGTAATCCTGCAATACCTCGAAGCTCGAGTTCACTGTGACTATCCATTCAGGCTGGAGGATTTGATAGCGCTGCTGCATAGCCGAACCTTACAAGATTAATTATCCCCTGAAAACGAATATTGACGATCTCGTCGCCAGATGTCGGGGATTCAGCTATCCGAAGGTGGAAAACGCTCAAATCCGCGTATTTCAACGCTGACGAGGCGATCTTATCAGTAGTGTTAACCCTTGGGTTTGTGATAAAATCGCGCAGATTCGAAATAAATCATTCCTGCGACATTTTTAACCACTGAGTAACAATTTTTATGGCTGATATTGCCAAGGAAATTTTCCCCGTCAATCTGGAAGACGAGATGCGTCAATCGTATCTCGAATACGCGATGAGCGTCATCGTCGGCCGTGCCTTGCCCGATGTTCGCGATGGTCTCAAGCCGGTTCATCGACGCGTCCTGTACGCAATGAGTGTGCTCGGCAACGATTATAACAAAGCGTATAAGAAATCTGCCAGGGTCGTGGGTGACGTCATAGGTAAGTACCATCCGCATGGTGATACCGCGGTCTATGACACCATAGTGCGAATGGCGCAACCCTTCGCCATGCGCCACATGCTGGTCGATGGACAGGGTAACTTCGGCTCCGTCGACGGAGATTCACCGGCAGCAATGCGCTATACCGAAGTGCGGATGTCGAAAATCGCGCACCAGTTGTTGGCTGATCTCGACAAGGAAACAGTCGATTACCTGCCCAACTACGATGAGTCGGAACACGAACCCATAGTGTTGCCGACCCGGGTTCCGAACCTGTTGATCAATGGATCGTCCGGAATTGCCGTTGGCATGGCAACGAATATCCCACCGCACAACCTGGCCGAAGTCGTCAACGCCTGTATCCTGCTGATCGACGAACCTGAGGCCGACATCGAGCGTTTGATGGAATCTATCCCGGGTCCTGATTTCCCAACCGCGGGACACATCAACGGCGCCAGGGGAATTCGTGAGGCCTATCGCAGCGGTAAAGGCAAGATTTACCTTCGTGCGAAGAGCCACTACGAAGAGGACAAGTCGGGGCGGCAAAGCATTATCGTTACTGAATTACCCTACCAGGTCAACAAGGCGCGCCTGCTGGAAAAAATTGCCGAACTGGTCAAGGAAAAACGGCTCGAGGGTATTACCGGCCTGCGTGACGAATCCGACAAGGATGGCATGCGCATGGTCATCGAGCTGCGTCGCGGGGAGCTTGCCGACGTGGTATTGAACAACCTGTACAAGCAAACCCAGATGCAAAATGTTTTCGGCATCAACATGGTTGCACTGGTCAATGGACAACCGCGGCTGCTGAATCTAAAACAAATTCTCGAAGCCTTCCTGGTACATCGACGCGAAGTCGTTACCCGACGCACGGTATTCGACCTGGGCAAGGCACGTGACCGTGCCCATATTCTCGAAGGTTTAGCGGTAGCACTATCCAATATCGATGAAATCATCGAGATGATCAAGGGCTCTTCGAGTCCGGCGGTTGCCAAGGCCGGACTACTCGATAAACCCTGGTCACCGGGCGTGGTGACGGAAATGCTGAAGCGCACCGGCGCAGATTCCTCCAGGCCGGAATCGGTTGGTGACAACTACGGCTTGATAGACGACAAATATCATCTCACCGAGAAGCAGGCGCAGGCGATTCTGGATTTGCGTTTGCACAAGTTGACCGGACTGGAACAGGACAAGATTATTGCCGAGTATCGGGACATCCTCGAAAAAATTGAAGATTTACTGGATATATTAAATCGGGATGAACGACTCAAGCAGGAAATAAGGCGCGAGCTTGAAGAGATCAGGGAAGAATTTTCAGATCCCCGGCGTACCGAAATCATTATCGATCATTCCGACCTGACGGTTGAAGACTTGATCAGCGAGGAAGATGTGGTAGTCACAATTTCGCATCTCGGTTATGCCAAGGCGCAACCCTTGGAGTCTTACTCGGCTCAGCGTCGCGGTGGCAGGGGCAAGGCGGCTACCAAGGTCAAAGACGAAGACTTTGTCGAGCAGATGTTCTCGGCCTCGACCCATGACACGTTATTGTGTTTTTCCACGCGCGGCAAAGTTTACTGGCAAAAAGTCTACCAGCTACCGATCGGTAGCCGCACCGCACGTGGACGACCCATGGTGAATTTACTGCCACTGGAAGAGAACGAGCGTATTACTGCAATCCTGCCGGTTCGGGAATACCCTGAAGACCGGTTTATCTTCTTCGCCACCGCGAGCGGCAAAGTCAAACGAACTTCGCTATCCAACTTTTCGCGCCCGCGGGCCAACGGCATTATCGCCCTTGATCTGCGCGATGAAGACAGCCTGATTGGCGTCCAGTTAACTGCCGGTAAGTCAGACCTGATGTTGTTTACCAGTGCTGGTAAAGGCATACGTATCGACGAGAACAACGTACGCGCAATGGGTAGAACCGCGGCCGGTGTGCGCGGTATCAAGATTAAACCCGGGGATGAAGTTATTTCGCTAATTGCAGTCGATAACGGCGATGGACAAATCTTGTTTGCGACTGAAAACGGCTATGGTAAGCGTACCCGGGTCGAGGATTTCT
>JARFPR010000358.1 GCA_029288195.1 Gammaproteobacteria bacterium
CCGCATGCGCTCGTGGCTGCTGGCGATCGTAACCGCGATTATCGGTGTCGGGATTCTGGAGTATACAGGCAGCATCGACCTGTCGTTAACGACCAGCAACGAGACCTCCAATCCGCCTTACCGCAGCGCCAATTTCATCTGGTTGCGCCACCTGGTCGGTGGCCTGATGTTTGGCGTCGGCATGACGCTGGCGAGTGGTTGTGGCAACAAGACCCTGGTGCGTCTCGGTGAGGGCAATATGAAGTCGGTGGTAGTTCTCACGATCATGGGGATCGCCGCCTGGTGGATGCTGTTTACCAATTTTGGTTACACGGTATTCCTGCAATGGATGCTGCCGGTCAGTATCGATTTCTCCAATCAGGATATTCCCAGCCAGGATATTACGGCCGTTTTGTCCGGAATCGCCGGGATCGAGTCGAGTCCGACACTGGGATTCTCGATTGCACTGATCGTGGCTATACCGCTGTTGATCTGGATTCTGCGAGGGCGCGATTTCCGCACAAACCTGGAGTTAATCAGCGCCGGCCTGGTGATCGGCATGCTGATCGTTATCGGCTGGTACGTTACCAGTGGACCGGGCGGTCTCGAACTGATGGACGAACTGGAATTTATGGATGAGCGGCCTTTTTTCACC
This sequence comes from Gammaproteobacteria bacterium, assembly GCA_029288195.1. Classification (GTDB taxonomy): domain Bacteria; phylum Pseudomonadota; class Gammaproteobacteria. The sequence continues at coordinate 635 of JARFPR010000358.1, forward strand.
GGCGCGCAATCACTGACCTTTATCGGCCCGACCGGGCATATTGCCCAGTACATTAAAGAAGGCTTTTCAGCGATATTCCTGACCTTCGGCGTAGCCACCGTGCTCGGTGTCGTGCTTGGCTCTTTTCTGTACACCGTGATATTTCGCAAAGTTCGAATTGAATGGTTTGTATCCTGGAACGACTTCGTCATGCATGCAATCGGTGGCCTGCTAATGGGCATCGGCGGTGTATTGGCAATGGGTTGCACCATCGGCCAGGGAATCACCGGCGTCTCGACCCTGGCGCTGGGATCGATTCTGACGATCGTCGCGATCATCGCCGGCAGTGCGGCAACCATGAAGTACCAGTATTACCTAATGATGCGTGAAGATGACTAGATGGGATATACCGGGCAAAACCTGTTTTTGCTAGGCTACGGGCCTTGTCAGCCATCATGCTGACAGCAAGAACCGAAACTTGAAACGACCTTTGCGCTAATTTGAAATTGTAGAAACCAGGAGATTCCGATGAATCAGGCTTATCGTGACGCGATCACCCAAATGGAAGAAATGAAAGTACAGGAAGAATATATCCTCGGCTGGCAAGGTGGTTTTCTAGGTCATCCACAACGCGAAGAACAGCGTCTCACCGAAGCCTACGAAGCCGGCTACGAGGACGGCAGCGCCAAATCCAGCGACAATTTTTCAAACTGGATCGAATCCTAGCCTTCGAAAGCAACCAGCCCAGCCAACGAACGTTTCAAGGCCACTTCGATTTCAGGCGCCTCCCTGCCGACGATATAATCCGGAATCCAGCGACTGTCGCGTTCACCCATGGTCTCTTTTACGTGGTCTCCAAGACGACAGCGCATTGCGAAGCTGCCGCCTTCGGACTCGCTGAAGCCGTAACCCGCATAGTCCGTTGAACGCTGGTTGATCTTGCTGACAAAGTCGGCCCGGTATTCACCCTCGCCCTGAACATCGATTCGACTATCTTCCAGCATCCGCGCCAGATCCTTAACCAGGCAGCTGATGAATTCGGCGCGTTGATCCTGGTTAGTCTTGGGATATACCCAGCGATCGCAGAAATGTACCAGGTAACAGACCATTTCCTCCATGATATCGACCCGCTGACCCTGCGTGGCGGTTTCGAAATTTTCATTTTCCATGTTCAACACAACGTTGGCGGCGAGCTTCCAGATCGTTGCACCAATGGCATTCGCCATCTGCGCTGGGGACCTCGACCGCTCGTTCTGGTTCCAGCTTTTCTTGACTCTTACCATGTCACTCGGGATATCCGGATTTTAGTTTTGCTGCGCTTCAAGCCATTCGATTACGTTGCGCAACAACGCATCTTCGTGACCCTGAAAAAAATGATTCGCCCCTTCGACACGCACCTGCCGGTATTGGCGACCCGGTTGTTTTTTGCCCGCAGCGGCTCGCTGTTCAACAGAGTTGAGCACCGATTCGAGATCCTGGCTGCCATACAAATCAAGTACCGGAATCCCTACCTTTGCCAGCGATTCGATGTTTTTGGAAAAGGCGTTTCCCGCACCCATGCCGATAATAACCACCGAGTCTACCGCATTGGTATCAGTTTGCGACAGGTAATAGGTTGCCATCGAAGCACCCAGGCTGTGGGCGACTAGGGTGATATTTTTATAACCCTCGTCATCCAGGTAATCGAGAGCAGCCTCGAAACGCCCCGGCACCTCGGGAAACAGTAACCCGTATTCCCGTTCATCGGCATCGTTGGCCAGAATCGGCATCTGCAACGATAGTGTGGTAATTTCTTGCTCGAGCAAACCCGCGCGCAAGGGGTAAATGACATCGGGCCAGTTCGGGTGCACCCCGATGCCGTGCACCAGCACCACCGCGCGACCCGAGCTCTTGTCACCCTCGGTTAAAACACTCAGAAACTCGTGTCCAATGTCATCGATCAGCCAGAGCTCATCTCCATCCAGCAAACCGTCGATCACCTGCTCGGCCCAACGACTTTCCTTGGCTACATCAGAATTAGTCGCATTGACTGGATTTAAGGTAGATACTGCCAGCAGGGCAGATAATAAAAGCCCGGGCTTAAGAAATGTTTTTAACATCGTTGCGCCTCCTATCTAAGATATTGATATTTATGAATTTATTATCCTACACCTGGTGCATAATACCGTTATTCAACACTTAAAACCCTATCCAATTTGGGTATCTCATCAACAACCAGGCTCACCGTTTGGGAGGCGCAACAAAGCCCCGGTTTCGGTTAAAATTCTATTCATTCAGATTACGAACAAGATAATGGCAAAGTCGATCTTAGAGGTAAAACCGGGCAGCTTTATATTCGAAAAAGCGAAATCCCTGCCACTTGATGTGTGCAACGAAATGATCGATCGTTTTGAAAAGCACGGTGACGAACAATATCCGGGGCGTATCGGCCAGACCATGGAGCATGACGACTCCATCAAGCGCTCCACCGACCTGGTATTAAGCGGTAAATCTCACTGGCAAGACCTGGATGGTGAACTTTTCAGGTCGCTCAACCAGGCGCTCGCCGAGTTCAAACAGACCTATCCGTTTTTTGACGGCCCTTTCAAGGACATGGGCTATGCGATTCAACGCACTGAACCGGGTGAGTTTTATCACTGGCATATCGACGGCGGCAGTCATGAATTTGCAATGCGGCAACTGGTAGCCATCTGGTACCTCAACACCTTGCAGGACCAGGGCGGCGAAACCGAGTTTCAATACCAGGATATTCAAATCACCCCGGAGGCCGGCAAGCTAGTGCTGTTTCCGCCCTTCTGGACACACCTGCACCGCGGTAGCACCCTCAAATCCGGCAGCAAGTACATCGCCACTACCTGGGTCGTATTCGCCTGAGCCACTCGTGCGATTCCGGGACCCCGGCTTTCTTCCATCCGGGGTAAGCGCTACTTGGTAGCCGTAAAATTAATGGGAAACGCAGCTTCAATGATCGAAAAATTCGTTACCCTGGATTTCGCCATCCGTGTTGATACGAATTCTGCGGGTGTCGGGTTTACTGTTGAGAATATAGGCACACATCATCAGCGCATACTCTTCATTGTTTTTTTGCATTGCCGTTAACAACTTGTCAGCAACTATCTGGCAACGCTGGTTCTGATCCGGATCAGGCACCCACCAGCGACTCATTTGCCAGCCGCAGTCCATATCCTGATCCATCTTGTCAAAAAATTCGGTCGCCTCGAGCGCAAGCGTTTCTGGCACATCGAGGTCATAACTCTTATCATCGATCTCAACGGTAATATTCATACGGTTAACTCAAGTAATATGTTAGTCACAATTCCAGACCTGTTAAATTCTATCCAACTCGAGGCGGCTTGTTCGGTGCTGCGACAAGGTCAATTCGTCGACGGCAAACTGAGTGCTGGTAAAGATGCCAGGGTCATAAAAAATAACCAGGAGCTTGCGCCAGACGAGGAACGCTTTAATGCACTCAATAACGTCGTCATGACCGGGCTGGTGCAGAATCCCGTTTATCTGCAGGCCGCCATGCCAGCGCGAATAGCCGCTCCTATCTATGCACGCTACCAACCCGGCATGGAGTACGGCGGTCACATCGACGACCCGGTCATGGGGCCACCCGGATCGAGATACCGTTCCGATATATCGATCACCATTTTCCTCAACGGGCCCGAAGAATACGAGGGCGGTGAACTCTGCATCGAGTCCGCCGAGGGCAACACGGAAATCAAGCTTGCTGCCGGACAAGCCATACTCTATCCATCAACCAGTTACCACTCGGTAAAACCGGTAACCTCGGGAGAGCGCCTGGTGGCGATAACCTGGGTTCAAAGTTTAATTCGGCGTGCCGACCAGCGCGAAATACTGATGCGACTTGACCAGGCCCTCGAGTCACTCGCTGAAGATTCGAACAGCCACGTACACCAGCAGGTTAATCTTTGCTATGCAAACCTGTTTCGAATGTGGGCCGAGCCTTAGGGCCTGTTAACACTAATCCGATGGGCAAAATCAACGATGCGAGCCTTTCTCCTCGTGTGCCATATCGACCAGTTTTGTCGCTAGCTCATCATAGCTGCGTTTCTGCTTCGCCAACTCTGATTCACCCTCGGTATCGTAGTAGTCTTCCGCGGAAAACTTGCCACTTTGCTCGATCTCGATGAACTGGCGTTGCAATGCCAGCATCTGCTTGATGATTTCCTGTTTTTCACTCATTGATTTTCCTCGATTAATCGTTCGCGCGGATCAGTAGTTAGTTAGTAGCCGCCTTTTCTGCGGCTTTCCGGCAGACCCGCTATTCTACCACCCTGTTTGCTGGGATCACCCGGGAACAAGTCGTAAAGCGTTTTCGCGTTGACCGATTTGTCGCCCCAGTTGCGGGCCATCGCTTTGACCAGGGTCCGGGTATTGGGCTGGTTGCCCGCGTTATTGACATATTCATCACGTAAATAATTGATTAAATCCCAGTGGCGATCACTGAGGTCCAGTTTTTCCTGGTCGGCCAGGACCCTGGCAACGGATTCCGACCAGTCCTCGACATTTTCCAGAAACCCCGTCTCAGTCGTTGGGATATCACTGCCATCAACACTTATACTCATATTGCTAACCTCAATTCTTTCTCCTGGATTACAAAACTATTCCTGAACCTTGTGCACCGGGTCTATCCCCCGATGCGGAACAAACAAGCCGCAGCCGAGCATTCGACCTTTGCCCAGCCCCTGCTGTTGCAGGGTTACCGATTCTTCGGGCTCCAGGTCCGCTATCATCAGGGCGCGGGTAAAGATTGGTCCATCTGCAGTGCGAATCGTGCCCGACCTTCCGCAAATCATTTTTGAAACTTCGATATTCATCCGTTTCAATAATTCAGCAACTTCGACCAGGAAATCGGCTTCGGATTGCTCAGGGTCGCAGCAAACCGCGCGTGCATGGAGTGTGCCCAGGGTCGATAACTTGCGCTTCGTACTTTCACCTATCGCAACCTCCTGGGAACCGATCTGAAGCTTTCGATTCGTAATACCGGCTACTTCATCGCTATCATCCCGATGCACCCGTATTGCGAGGCGGGCACGCGCTGACAACGGTAACATGGCATCACTTTGCTCCGGTCGATTCCAGCCGTTTCCTGAACCAGCCATGCGTACACCATGCACCCCGATCTTGCTGCAAGTGTCGAGTTTCAAGTGTGACCCCAGGGCTTGCGACAGCGCAAATGCATGGTCTATGTCAAGGTTGGTGCCACGCAGTTTGAATACCAGGTCGAACACATCATCGGGAACCTGGTATTCTTTTACGGATTCGCTATCTTCGCGCCAGAACATGTTTAATTTCGTTCCTTTATTCGCATTCAGGCCTGAGCCTTGTCGAAGCTTATCGCATCGTAGTAACGCGCTCGATAAACCAGTCGTGGCGGCATATCAGCACCATTATGAAAGGCCTGGCGCCCATGCAGGATATTGTTACAAACAATACCCTGGCGCTCGTGCAGCTTGATTTCGATCATCGCTTTACCGTCCATCAGAATTTCACGCACCAGGTTGAGTGCATTTGCGCTCAGCCGGTCTGACTTCCAGACAATATTGTGTGGTCGTGAGGTGTAGCGCATATTCAGCGAACAGGTCCCGGGTTGTAACGAAAATACGGGGCCGGTTTCTTCGGCACGGATAATACGATTGCCCTGAACATTAGCGGGAATACACATGACGTCATCACACATCAGCGCCTCGAGCAAATTCGGTGCCTGGTCGCGAATCAGCAGGTACATCATCTCGTGGTCAAACAGGAAGTTGCCACCACCGCGCTCCGACTGATGCACGCAATAGAGCGCAAAGGCATTGATTCGACGCCCATCGGGATTGTAGTAACCATCCGTGTGCCAGTTCATGCCACGACTGGTATAAGGGATATACTGCGAGCGCTTGTCTGATTCGCTAACAACCTGAAGCGAAGTGACCTTGTCTTCGTCCGCGCCCAGATTGACATCGAGATCCTCCAACCCGAATTGGCGATTAAGCGCCAGGAATTCAGATTTCTCCAACGGGGTCGTAGATTCAAACACAACGAAATTAAAGGTTGTCACCTGTTTCTGAATCTTATCCAGCATCGAATCCGGCAGGCCTGACCCAGAATCCAGTGAAAAAACCCGGGTTGCATCCAATTCCTCTTGATAACGCAATTTGCGGGCGCGCCAGGCCTGGTAAGCGCCCTCGTTTTCAAGCAGGAAAGGGGAACTTTCATCGCAGCGGTTGAGTGCGGTGCTCATATGGTCTAATGTGGCGTTCAATTCCAATCCGGGTCGTTAGAAATCAATGGTTAAAACAAGCCTGATTCTATTACACGCGCCACCCGATTGGAGCATCCCATCGGTAGGAGTCAAAAAACTAAATGGGCTTAACCGATAAATCTATGATATTTATAGGTTTTATTGGTTATACGGTCGGCACGAAAAAAACTCGGATCAGACGCGGAAATTTAGCCTATCTCGATAGGGATAAGTTTAGAAATTGCTGCACCCCAAGCGGGGGATAGCTCATCGCGTCTAATTCTAACAAACTAACGCCAACTCCGGCATTTCGTCAGGTCTACGAGAGGATCGTAGCTGACCTGGATCCTGATTCCTGGGGCCACCTGGTTCCGGAATCGTTCAACAGATAAACGGGAACACATTTACTATGGCTAAAAAAGCACATGTCACCCCAATGCTCGACGAACTCGAGAATGGCCCCTGGCCAAGTTTCATTTCCGGAATCAAACGCCTACGCGATGAACACGACGACAAACGGATCAATGGCGTCGCCAATTCTCTGCTCGGGCAGTTGGAGCATTCGTATGAAACCCGCAAAGGTTACTGGAAAGGCGGCACAGTCAGCGTATACGGATACGGTAGCGGTATCATCCCGCGTTTTTCCGAGGTCGCGCATGCTTTCGAGGAATCGAAAGAATTCCATACCCTGCGGGTTCAGCCACCCGCCGGAAATTACTACACCACCGATATGCTGCGCCAGCTCGGTGACAGCTGGGAAAAATACGGCTCGGGCCTGGTCACCTTTCACGGCCAAACCGGCAATATCATGTTTATCGGTACCTCGACCGAAAATACCCAGCATTTTTTCAACGAAATCAATGAATACGGATTTGACCTCGGCGGTGCCGGCCCCTGTGTCCGCACCGGTATGTCCTGTGTTGGTGCAGCCCGCTGCGAACAGTCCTGCGTCGATGAAATGCGAGTCCACCGCACCCTGTTGAACAATTTCACCGATGACGTGCATCGCCCCGCACTGCCCTACAAGTTCAAATTCAAGGTTTCCGGCTGCGGCAATGACTGCATGAACTCGATCGAGCGTTCTGACTTCGCAATTATCGGCACCTGGCGTGATGATATGAAAGTGGACCAGGAAGCGTTCAAGGAATACGTCGGCAACAAGGGCCGCCAGCACACGATCGACAATATTATTACGCGCTGTCCAACCAACGCGCTGTCGCTCAACGATGACGATTCACTCGAAGTCGACAATCGCAATTGCGTGCGCTGCATGCACTGCCTCAACGTGGTTCCGAAAGCACTGTCACCCGGCGACGACAAAGGAGTGACCATATTAATGGGCGGTAAGCGCACCCTCAAAATCGGCGACCTGATGGGTACCGTGATCGTGCCTTTCATGAAGCTCGAAGATGAAGAGGATTATGAAACACTGACCGAGCTCGCCGAGGAAGTCATCGACTACTGGGCTGAAAACGGGCTCGAGCACGAGCGTTGCGGCGAAATGGTGGAGCGCATCGGCCTGGTTAATTTCCTCGAAGGCATCGGCGTTGAAGTCGATCCAAACATGATCTCGGAAACCCGCACCAGTTCGTACGTGCGCATGGATGACTGGGATATCGAAGCCAAGAAATGGTTTGACCGCAAGGCTGAATCAAAGAAAGCATCGTAACCAATAAATATTGAGGTCACAGAACATGTTATTTGAAACGACTGCAGGAGCCCGATAATGGAAGGTCAACGCACCCCGATTGAATCCGGATGTCCTGATGGATTCCAGTACATGCATCCAACCATGCGTAAAAACTATGGCAACTGGGCTTACCATGAAGATCCCCGTCCCGGCGTGTTAAAACATACCGCGCATGGCGGCGATGCAATCTATACCGTGCGCGCCGGAACCCAGCGAATTCTTGATGTATTCACGCTACGTAAGCTTTGCGAAATCGGCGACAAGTATGCCGAGGGTTACGTGCGTTTTACGATTCGCAGCAATATCGAGTACATGGTCTCTGATGGCAGCAAGGTCGAGCCATTGATCGCGGCACTGGAAAAGGAAGGTTTTATCGTCGGTGGTACCAAGAATTCGGTGGCGATGATCTCGCATACCCAGGGATGGCTGCATTGCGACATCCCCGGCACCGATGCCTCGGGCGTAGTCAAGTCGATGATGGACGAGCTAATCGAGGAATTCAAAGGCTGGAACATGCCTAACCGTGTGCATATCACAACTTCATGTTGCCAGATCAATTGTGGCGGCCAGGGCGACATCGCAATAAACATACAGCACACCAAGCCACCCAAAATCAATCATGACCTGGTTGCCAACATTTGCGAACGCCCGTCGGTGGTGGCGCGCTGCCCGGTGGCGGCAATCCGTCCCGCGCTTGTCAACGGCAAGCCGTCGCTCGAGGTGGACGAAAAGAAATGTATCTGCTGCGGCGCCTGTTACCCGCCCTGTACGCCGATGCAAATCAACGATCCCGAGCACACCAAGCTCGCCATCTGGGTGGGTGGCAATCACTCCAATGCCCGTGGCAAACCGACCTTCCAGAAACTGGTTGCAGCCGGGATTCCGAACAATCCACCACGCTGGCCGGAAGCGACTGCAATCGTTAAAAAGATTCTGCAGACCTACAAGGAAAACGCGCGCGACTGGGAGCGCCTCAATGACTGGATCGAGCGTATCGGCTGGCCGCAATTCTTTGAATTGACCGAGCTGCCGTTTACCAAGTTTCATGTCGATAACTGGCGCGGTGCGCGAAACTCGCTTAACGCCTCGACTCATATCCGGTTTTAACGAGGTAGCCGCGTGAAATTTGGAATATTAGTCAACGAAGGTCCCTACACGCACCAGGCCTCCGATTCGGCCTACCACTTTACCGAGGCCGCGCTGCGGGCAGGTCACGAGGTGGTGCGCGTCTTCTTCTACCATGACGGTGTCAATAACGGCACCCGACTCAGCGTTCCGCCCCAGGATGACCGCAATATCAGCGAACGCTGGAGCGCACTGGGACAGAAGTATGATCTCGAATTAATCCTGTGCGTAGCCGCGGCGCAAAGACGCGGACTGCTGGACGAAGATGAAGCCAAGCGAGCAGGCAAGGATGGCAGTAACATGGCACCCGGGTTTCAGATATCCGGATTGGGTCAATTGATCGATGCCGGTATCCAGGCGGATCGTTTAATCGTATTTGGTGATTAATTATGGCCTCAAAGAAATTTTTATACGTTAACCGCAAGGCCCCTCACGGTTCTATTTATGCGCAGGAGTCGCTTGAAGTCGTACTGATCGGTGCAGCCTTCGAACAGGACGTAACGCTTGCTTTCGTCGACGACGGGGTTTACCAGTTAATGCAAAACCAGGATACCGGAGGTATCGGCGCGAAG